>JAZGHI010000476.1:0-4371 GCA_036480955.1 Candidatus Adiutricales bacterium | reverse complement strand
ATACCGAGGGCCTTCTTATCCTGACTAACGACGGCAAATTATCCGCCCGGCTTATGCATCCCAGATACCATGTGCCGAAGACATACCGGGTCAAGGTAAAGGGCCGGCCATCGGAAATGACCATGGCCAAGCTGGCCGGAGGGGTGCTCATTCTGGGCGATAAACCGGTAAAACCCGCTGTCGTGGACTTAATAAAACAGGGCCAGGACCGCACCTGGCTCTCCATCACCCTGACCGAAGGCCGGCACCGGCAGATTAAGCGCATGTGCTCGCAAGTCGGGCACCCTGTCTTGAAGCTTAAAAGAACCCAGTTCGGGCCTTTAAAATTAGGCCGGCTTCCATCCGGGGCCATCCGGCCCCTCACCGTCCCGGAAATCAGCGCTGTTAAAAAAGCAGCTGGAATAGCCTGAAAAAAGAAAAAACCAGGCCGCCCGGCTGAAAGAAAAAAGAATATCGTAACTTAAAGTATTTTTATAAGTTTCAGCGGTAAGATAATAATTTTTAAGGTTTTTTTATGACTTTTTAAGCAGTTCCTTGGCCTTTTGAATATTGCGAGGATATCGTCTCACGTTTCCTCTTCGATCACGGAAGGGTCAAAAACATCGGCCCTCAAAATATTGCTTTCTGTCATCACCGCTCTCCTCTGCTTTCTTAAATAAACGAAATTAGTGTATTGATATCCCTGGCTTCTAATTTCCAAAAAAATAACATGCTGGTCCGAAAGGTCAATAAAAAAGAGGTATAAGGAAGCTCGGGTCCAATTCCCGATTGGTTCCATGTACTCCTTAATTTGGTGTTTCTTTGTTCGAAAAAGCAGCAAGCTCGCCGGTTTCACTTGAAATCACACTAAAAATCAATGAAAAACCCCCTATTTAAACCAGCCAATAATCGGATATGGGCCAAATCAAGCAATTTATTCAGGTGAATCAAGGTGTTAGTACCCCTTTTCCTAGGAAGAAATAACTAGTCTTTCCCGAGTATTTTAGTACTTCATTCGTATAAAAAAAAACCGCAAAACCATACCATCGCCGGATTGTCTTTTATACTTTCGAGGCGTAAATTTTAAACCATACGGATGGAGTTTTAACGAAGCGGTTTAAAAGATTGACAGAAGCGCAAGACGGTCACCGAGTTTAAAAAAGGTCTAGTCATAACAGGCTTATCTTGATGCCATCAAACTTCAGAATTCAAAGCTATCAAACCAAGGAGAGCATCCACCTCACACTCCTCGGTGATTTTGACAACACTTCGGCCTATGAATTGATAGAATTCTTAGGAAAAACGCAAACGGATCAAAAAAGGATCTTCATTCACATGAACGGCTTGAGGCATGTGAATCCCTTGGCCAATGTAACCTTGCAGGCTCGGATGCACTTATCAAAAATAGAGATAGACCAACTGGCGTTTACCGGAGTGTTTGCGGCTCAAATCGCGTCCTACGGAAACTGCCTGGCCTTCGATCACTTACATATAAATAAATTAAAAGAGATTAACATTTAATGGATATTCAGTTGTGAACAGGCAGGAAATCCTGAAAAGTCTTCGACTCAGTCCCTTCTTCGCGACAATGCCGCGCCAAGAAAGGCTGTCTTCGGTCGAAAGACTGGCGACACGCTGCCAATATTTGGGTATTCCAGCCGACGAGCGGCCCGCTTTAGATCATCCGAAGAGTTTTCATTCATTACCTGCTCCTTCTGTGAAAGGGGGGAAAAACATGCCGTACCTGATCGATTCAACAGAACGGCTTAAAAAAGCCGGGAAAAGGCTATCCGCCATGGGCCTGGAGGAAAGATACGAAAGGGTTTTAATCCTGGCCCGCGAATTCCTGACCGCCAAGGCCTGCGCCCACTATCAGTCTTTTAAAGAGGCCTCCCATGAGGACGCCGCCTCTTTGGTCATGTCCTGGCAGGATGAAAAAATGACCAATTCTGTAGCGGAATGTCTGGAATGGATTATTAGCGGGACGATCCGCAGACCCCAACCAATCCTGGAAGTTGTGGCACGAGAAAATTTTTCTCAGCAGACGGCAGTATTTTAATCGGAAATCGTCCCTCGATGGAGATAATATTCGGACTTTTGCTTGAAGAATACTCACCTTAAAGCTCTTACTTGCACCTTTTATCTTCAAATTAACTTTCTCCAAGTTGTATCACGGGGCGCTTGGGTAGACTTCTTCCTCCCACTTCCTTATACGGTCTATCATTTCAATCAAAACAACTAATACTTGACAATACAAGTTTACTCCACTATTTTTCGGGATAAACTTGGTTGTAAAGAATAAACAGTATTTCAGGAGGATACCATGGATAACTTCACCGACCGCATGATTCGTGCCGCAAAACTGGACGTTAGTTTATACGAAGAAGTAGAAGCGGACAAGAGTACTCTTCGCCAAGCTATGGGTGTGGTGGTTCTGGCTAGTCTGGCGGCCGGAATCGGGCAGATATTCCGGGACGGTCCCAGTGGCCTGATTTTAGGTACAATTTCAGCTCTTGCCGGTTGGTATATATGGGCCTATGTGACTTATTTCATAGGCACAAGATTTTTTGCCGAGCCCCAGACCGAAGCGGATCATGGACAGCTTTTAAGGACGACCGGATTTTCGAGTTCACCGGGGTTGCTACGGATTTTCGGCATAATTCCCGTACTGGGCGGCATTGTTGTGGCCATTTCCTCGATCTGGATGCTGGTGGCGATGGTCATTGCCGTCAAGCAGGCGCTGGATTATAGCAGCACTTTGCGGGCCGTTGGTGTCTGTATCGTCGGCTGGATATTTTACATAATCATTTTCGGTTTTTTAACGTTTATTCTCCCCGGCATCTAGTTCAGCCGGAAAAGGAAAATCCTAGACTGTTCAATTTAATTCAAACTGGATATCCTGAGCCAGCGGAAGCTCGTCCGACCAATTAATGGTACACGTCTGCCTCCGCATATAGGCCTTCCATGCGTCAGAACCTGCTTCTCGGCCTCCGCCTGTATCCTTTTCTCCGCCGAATGCCCCGCCGATTTCAGCCCCGGATGTGCCTATATTGATGTTGGCGATACCACAATCACTTCCTATCTGACTTAGGAAAGTCTCTGCTTCCCTCAAATCGGTAGTAAATATGGCTGAGGTCAATCCCTGTGGCACCCGGTTCTGCTTGTCGATCGCGTCTTCGAGATCTTCATAATCCATTAAATAAAGGATAGGGGCAAAAGTCTCTTCCCGCACGATAGGCATATCGGCCCGAGCCGCGCATATGCAGGGCCTGACATAAGTTCCAGTCTCAAAAACACCGCCGGTTAACACTTCTCCACCGTATAAAACCTGGCCGCCCTGCCCTTTTAAATTCTCAATGGCAATTCCCATTTTTTCCACGGCCCCCAGGCTGACCAAAGGGCCCATGAGCACCCCTTCTTCGCGTGGATTTCCGATCCGGATTTGACGGTAGGCTTTAATCAGGGCCTGGGATAATTCGGTGTAAATGCTCTGGTGGGCGATTACCCGGCGGGTGGTGGTGCATCGCTGGCCGGCAGTGCCTACAGAGCCAAAAACGATGGCCCTGACCGTCAAATCCAAGTCAGCGCTCGGGGCTACGATAACGGCGTTGTTCCCACTTAGTTCCAGGATAGTCCGGCCTAATCGCGAGGCTGCCGATGCCGCCACGTGCCTCCCCATGGCAATGCTGCCCGTGGCTGAAACCAGGGCCATACGTGAATCGTTAATCATGGCCTCGCCCACTTCCTCCCGGCCGCCGATTATCAGATTCAGTATACCTTCGGGGAGGTTGTTTGCCTCGAGGACCCGCCATATGATCTTCATCACCGCGATGGCCGTCAGGGGAGTTTTCGAGGAGGGTTTCCAGATCACCGAATCACCCGCGATTAAGGCGAGCATGGCGTTCCAGGACCAGACCGCCAGCGGAAAATTGAAACTGGTGATGACTCCAACCGGTCCGAGCGGATGCCATTGTTCATACAGGCGATGCCTGGGACGTTCACTGTGCATGGACAACCCATACAGCATCCGGGACTGACCGACCGCGAAATCGGCCATGTCTATCATCTCCTGCACCTCGCCTTCACCTTCGACCTCAATCTTCCCCATTTCCAGGGTGATCAACGAGCCCAGGTCCTGCTTTTTCTCGCGGATCGCGTTTCCGATCTGCCGCACCACCTCGCCTCTTTTTGGCGCAGGTACCATCCGCCAATACTCGAAAGCGCTTAAAGCTTTTTCCATGACCCTTTCATAATCCACGGACTCGGCTGAGCGGATGCTTCCTATGATTCGTCCATCTACCGGCGATATTGATTCCAGTATTTTTCCACTGCAGGCCAACCAGGCGCCGGTCCCGGCACCTGATTGCTCCCCCACCAGATCGAGTCTTTTTA
>JAZGHI010000475.1:0-5715 GCA_036480955.1 Candidatus Adiutricales bacterium | reverse complement strand
GCATCGGACGCGTCGAGGCTGCAGTTAAGAATTTTTTGATAATTTTCGAAAGAGTTTTTCTCTTGTTGAAAGAGTTTATAAAGCCTTCTTTATGATTCCTATCGCTCGCAAATCAATTCCTTAGAAGACCGGCAGAAAATTACTTCTTCGGATTATACTTACCCGAACCGGCTTTGGCAATACCTACTTGAACTATTAAGAAACAGGCACCCGCCCGATTCCAGCCAGCGGGTGCCTCACCGAATTTCAAGCCATTAAACAGCGCATCCGAGATCACGCTTCATTTTTTACGATCAGGGCCAGACCCTGTCCTCCGCCTAAACACATTGTGGCCAGGCCATGTTCCGTTTCTGTCCTTTTCATCTCATGTATTTTAGCTTAAAAAAAATTTCCTTTTAGTCTGCGTTAAATAACCTTGATCTTCATCCCGTTTTTCGAGAAAATGGATCGGCTTATTGGTTAGATTTAATACCGGTACAGTTTATGCCAAAATTACTATTGGTTGTGAAGTGTAAAAGCAAATTTTTTCTTTTCGGAGGTGCGTAGTGCCAAGAGTACTTGAAGGTATCAGGGTTCTAGACTTTGGCCGTTTCATTGCCTGTCCTTATTGCGGAATGATCCTGGCGGACATGGGTGCGGAGGTAATTCGAATCGAACGTCCAGGGGGAGAGGAGGACCGCACTCATGGTCTGTTGGGGGAGAACGGTCAGAATCTATCTTATTACAGCTATGCCCGCAATAAAAAGGGGATCACCCTGGATTTCATCAGGAATGAAAAGGGCAGGGAAGTGCTGGCCGAGCTGATTAAAAAATCCGACGTGGTCATACACAACTTCAGCCCGGAAGCGGCCAAGTTTATGGGGCTGGCTTACGAGAACTTGTGCAAAATCCGTCCGGACATCATACTGGCCGCGATCTCTTGTTTTGGCAGTGATGGGCCTTATTCCAGCCTGCAGGGTTTTGACTTCATCGCCCAGGCCATGTCCGGCTGTCTGGATCTGGGTGGTTACGAAGACAAAGGGCCTATCAGGGCTTTTATGAACCCGATGGATTTCAGTACCGGTCTCTGTGCCGTGATAGGGGTACTCCTGGCCTTGCGTCACCGGGACCAGACCGGAGAAGGTCAGATGGTGGATCTGGCTCTATTACGGACGGCTGTTTCCTTTAACGCGTCGGTTATCGCTGAATACGAAGTGCTTGGCCGTCTACGGCCGAAAATAGGAAACCGAGCCGCCTATCTAGGTCCGACAGACCTTTACAAATGCCAGGACGGCCAGGTCTTTATCGCCACTATCACCAACTCCTTGTGGCGTCGACTGGCCCGCCTTATTGGTCAGGAGCAGCTTATTGAAGACCCGGATCTCAAGATGGACATTGACCGGTATGAAAACCGGGAGAAGGTCGATCCGCTAGTGGCGGCATGGTGCGCCGAGAGAACGGTCAAGGAGGTTCAGGATAAACTTCAGGAAGCCCGGATACCATGCGGACCGCTTTTCGGCCTGGATGAAGTGGCCCACGACCCACATATACTAGAAACGGAAATGATTGAGTTTACCGACCAGGAGGAACCGGGCCTGGATAAAGTGCCAGTTTGCGGGATACCGATTCGGATGTCCAAGACTCCGGGTAAAGTGGTGACAAGGGCTCCCAGGGTGGGCGAACACAATGCGGAGATATACCAGGGACTGTTAGGCTACAGCCGGAGTAAATTGGCCGAACTAGAAGAGGAAGGAATGCTTTGATAAGGACTGCTAAATTTCATTGTTTACCTGCTAAATAGAAAAAGGAACATGTTTTTAGCAAAAGCTCAAGCAGACCAACCGCCTCTTGACATATTTTATTTTGTCTTGTAACTTTTCGGACAGCCGCGGATAAGGACATAATTATGAGAGACGAGTTGCATGTATTCAGAGATCTCCTGAAAAAAAGAGGTATGCGCTATACGCCGGAACGTGAGTCTATTATTGAAGAGATCCTTTCCTCATCCGAGCATTTTGACGTGGATGAACTCTTCATCAGAATGAAGCCTAAGACAGGGATATCAAAGGCCTCCATCTACCGGACCATACCCCTCTTAATCGAGGCCGGATTGATATCGGAAGTCTTTCGCGAAGACGGCCATATGCACTATGAACCGGCTTACGGCCGCGATCACCATTGCCACCTTCGCTGCAACCGTTGCCGCAAGGTTTTCGAGTTTACCGACCCCAGGATTCATGATATCGAAGAAGATGCAGGGAAAAAATTCAATTTTCATCCGGACGGCCACCGTCTGGAAATCCTGGGGCTCTGCTCCGCCTGCTCCTCCAAGTAAATCACTATAATAATCAATATCTTACCGGTTTAATGGTTAATTTTATTCCTAAGAATCCGGCTTCTTTTTTTTCCTGGCAAACTTCTGCTGAAATAATTTACGGATAAAAGGGAAATAATTCTTGACAAATTTTTTCTAATGTTTATTATTGTTATTGAGAAACAATCTTAATTAGAGTCCAGCTTTTATGCCAGGATTACACCAGAGAGAAAAAACAGAATTAAAAAGAATACTTACTCGGGCAGGGTACGCTCAATCCGAGGATATTCTGACCATTCTGGACACTTTTCTCGCCACGGAAAACCATCAAACTCTGGGTGATCTCAAACGAAATCTTAAGATCCGGGGCATGGTTTTTAAAGACCAAGACATAAGAAAAGCCCTGGCTCTTTTTTGTAAGTACGGTTTCGCTCAGATCAAGGAATTTAAAGATCAGGAGTCAAGATACGAACACCACCATCTAGGGCAGCATCACGATCACCTTATCTGTACCCGTTGCGGTTATATTCAAGAATTCACCAACCCGGACTTGGAGGAACTGCAGGTGAAACTGGCCCATGACATAGGTTTTGTTCCTCTCCAACACCGCATGGAAATTTACGGTCTTTGCGTCCGGTGTGCCCGGGAACGTGGACCGGCCGTAAGGCTGAGCCAGGCCGAAGCAGGGGAACGGGTGGTAATTCTAAATCACAGCGGGGGCGATCAAGTAGAACGGCGTCTTCTGGACATGGGCCTGACCCGGGGCACTGAGGTTGAGGTGTTGAGCCAGAATGAAGGTCCCATGGTGATTTCCTGCCGGGGTTCGAGATTGGCCCTGGGTAAGGGATTGAGTGAGAATATAACGGTCACTACTTCCAAGTAGTCACGGGATCATGAATTAAATTAACAGGTTAATAGTGGATGCGAACTATTGGCCTAAGATTGGAGTAAGAATATGTGGCAAACAATAATCGTTGTCCTGATTGTTGGGGGGGCCGTCTTTTTTGTGGGCCGGAATTTCCTCCGGAAATTGACCAGAAATGAAGTCCCGGCATGCGGATCCTGTGAGGATGGTTGCGCCGCGGTTCCGGAGTTGGATTCTCTGGACTGTCAGTCCTTCGGCGATGGCTCAGTCAATGAAAATGAAGACAAATCACAATCCCGGTTAGTCAATTTGAGTCATTAGGAGTATATTTTTTTTCGCTATCTATTGCGATTGAGTTTCAATAATAATACGCGGGCGTTTTTTAACCCGGAAAAGGAGGCAGTGATGACTGTCACCACACTTAGACAGATGCGGACGGAAGAGGAAGGGACCATAGTTAAAATCAGGGTTAAAGGTGAAATGAATCGCAGGCTGAGGGATATGGGGTTGGTACCCGGCACACAGATCAAAGTCCAGGGTCGGGCTCCACTTTACGATCCGGTAAATATTAAGATCAGGGGAAATAACCTGAGTCTGAGGAATAATGAGGCCGACTACATTCAGGTGGAAGTCGACCAACAAAATAAAGGAGAGAAAGAATGATACCGAGTTTTATAATTACTTTCAGAGAAACCCTGGAAGCCGCGTTAATCGTGGGCATCGTACTGAGTTATCTCAGCCGTACCGGACGGACACAATATTTTAGCGCCGTCTATCTTGGCGTGGGTTCCGGCCTAATCGCCAGTGTCATGGGCGCTTTTTTGTTCAAATTCGCTGCCGGTGGCTTCACTGGAAGGTCGGAAGAGATATTCGAAGGGGTCACCATGCTCATAGGGGCCGCACTTCTCACCACTATGATCTTTTGGATGATGGGGCAAAAACGGGTTGTCGAGGAATTGGAAGAACGGGTGGCTGTGGAATTGAGTGAAGCCCACAAATGGGGCCTTTTCTCAGTGGTATTCATAGCCATTTTAAGAGAAGGAATCGAGACGGTCATTTTTTTGGGAGCGGCCGGCTTTGCCTCGGAAAGTAACAGCCTTCCTGGTGCCGCGGCAGGAATAGGGGGAGCAATCATCCTGGGATATGCCATTTTTAAAGGTTCCAAGAAGATCAACCTGAAGAAGTTTTTTAATTACACCAGTGTTCTGCTCATTTTGTTCGCGACCGGTCTGGTGGCTCATGGAGTTCATGAATTGCAGGAGGCGGCGGTTATACCCACGGTCATTGAGCACGTCTGGGATTTGAATCCCGCTTTGGATTCTGACGGAGGCTTTCCTCTTTTACATGAGAAGGGCTATATCGGCAGCATTCTAAAGGGATTGTTCGGTTACAATGGAAACCCATCCCTCATCGAGGTCATCAGTTATTTTTCGTATCTTTTCTTTATATTAGTTCTGTGGAGGAGTACCGTACAGCCGGCCAGGACGACCCAGGCCCAGACCGCGGAAGGATAATAAGCATCTCAAATTCCTGATCTCTCTTGATCTCTCTAAATGAAATTGTCTAGAGGAAGATGCCGGAAAATATAAAAATTGCGTTGGCCGGAAATCCCAACTCCGGAAAGTCGAGCCTGTTTAACAAACTGACTGGGGCCCACGCCAGAGTGGGCAATTTCCCTGGCATAACGGTATCTAAAAAGGAAGCCACCATAAACCGAAAAGGCAAGCAGGTCCATATTGTGGATCTGCCGGGGACCTATTCTCTTACGGCCTATTCTCCCGAAGAATTGGTGGCTCGAAACTTTATCATTGACGAAAGGCCGGACCTGGTAGTGGTGGTAGTGGATACGGCAAATCTCGAACGAAATCTCTATCTTGCCGTCCAGCTTATGGAAATTGGAGTACCGATTGTCCTGGCCCTGAACATGATGGATGTGGCCGTTGCCCGCGGCTTTAAAATAGACCTCGAAAAACTGGGGGAACTCCTCGGAGTCAAAGTTACTCCCACGGTTGCCAGGAGCAACCAGGGTCTGGACAGATTGATGGATATTGTTCTGGACACGGCCGCTCACGGAAACACCTGGCAGCCGCGCGAGATTTCTTATGGCGCGGACCTGGACGAGTGTATTGAAGAGATCATCGAAATACTGCTTCAAGGTGGGATAGAAACAAACAAGTATCCCGCCCGGTGGGTGGCTATCAAGGCCCTCGAGAAGGATGGCCAGATAAGGGAAATGATAGATCGAGATACCCAGGTTGGGCCCCGAATAAACAAGGTAGTGGATCAGGTTTCAAACCACATACGGTCCACTTTGGATGATGAAACGGAAGGGATCATCTCTGACTACCGTTACGGGTATATCACTTCCGTAGTCAAGCAATCTGTCAGCAGTGACCTCGAAGACCGGCGCACGGTCTCCGATGTTACGGATAAGATTCTCCTGAACCGTCTTTTTGGGCCTTTCTTTCTGCTTATAATCGTATACGCCATATATCAGTTCGTCTTCTGGGTCAGCGAACCTCCGGTAACCCTGTTCGAGAGGTTTTTTGAATGGTTC
>JAZGHI010000474.1:0-5650 GCA_036480955.1 Candidatus Adiutricales bacterium | reverse complement strand
GGCCGTATATGAAAAGAGGATTATAAACAGTGGTCCGGTTGGCCACTGCTTCGGATGCCGCGTGCGCAAGCTGATTGGATTTGCCCACGATGAAGTTATCGAAGTTCAGTTTATCATTCAGGTCCGTCCCGTAGGCGGTCTCCCCCGGGGCCATATCCCGGGTTTTTTCGGCTTTCTTTAAGGACGGTCCGTCGATAGTGTCCTTCTGGATAACATCTATTAAAATATCTATTTTCTCGCCGGCCAGGTCCGAGGCAATCCGTTTGAGATCGGAGAGATAATAATCTGTAATCCATGATTTGAAAAAAATATTAGGGACTTGAATGGTCAGAGAACTGTCGGATGAGTACAAGGAATACAGCGGCCTGAACCATCGCTGAAACTCTTGCGGTTCAAGCCGCTCTTTCATTTCAGTGATGACTTGATCAAAAACTTCGTTCACTCGGTAAAGGCCTTAAAATATTTAATTAAATTAGTATTTTAAATTGGCTTATCTTAGCAAAAAAATGAAAAATTATCAACAAAAAAAAGAGGTTTGTGGAGAATCTTTTTGAGTTTGAATAGAAATGAAAGATATAATTTTAAAGCTTTAGTATTTTAACACGTTTTCGGGTGAAATAATACAAGTTTTCCTCTCCCGGCGATGACTCAATTATGGGTCATGGCCGCATCCGACAGAGTTATTTTTCAAACCGGCAATTCGCGGCCTCTACATAAGGGCGGTTCCGGATAAGCGTCCAATGGTCGAAACCTTGACCATGTCTCTACACGTTATTCCGGAAAAGATACGGGCGAAACCGTTGGCAGGCGGGACCGCCGTAATGACGGGGGTGGTGATGATTTCATTTAACTCGGAATTCTCTGTAGCCTGCTGCAGGGATGAGTCTTCATAAGATGTCCTCCGCTTTATTGGCGGAATGTAATGGAGCCAACCTGATACCCCACAGCTTGCTGTGGGGAGAGTTCATTGAGCGGGAGCGTTCCTAAGGATATATTGCTGCTGTCCAAGAAAAAACCGTTTCTGGACAATGGCGATAATAAATGTGTCAATTCTGACTCCGAATAAGATTACCTGCTTATGGTCTCGTCCAGGTATTTTTTCTTTTTGCGTTGACGTCCCAATTTCCATTCTTCGTTCAGGTCCGTATCAAACCTTGAAGCCAGGTCCATCAAGAGGAATATCACATCGTAAGTCTTGTGGCCCATTTCAACCGTGTCGAAAATGCGGCCGTTAAAAAATCCATTAATTGGGCGAAATCTTCCTTCATATGTTTTACAAGGGTAGTAACCTCTTGTTTGGAGGCGCCCAGCTGTCTGAGAAAATCGCCGGCTTCGTCTCTATAATCGTTCAGATCCATGTGCTAGCTCCCTTCAATCAATTCCTCAATACTTTCAATTATAAAATCCGGTTTTGGTTTCCCGGTTATTATTGAAGCGGGACCGTTTTCTATCAGGATAGCGTTCATACCCACGGCTTTGGCCCCGATAATGTCCCTTTTATAGCTGTTTCCAATATAGACAAGCCGGCGGCACGAAATACCGGCGCGGTCGGCCGCGGTTTCGAATAAGTAGGGCGCGGGTTTTATGGATCCATAGTCCGAGGAGAAAATTAAAGGATCGAAAAGGCCATACAGATCCGATTCCTTCAACTTCTCCACGAAAACATTTTTATCAGCCCAGACGTTTGAGATCAAACCTAGCTTAAAGTCGACCGCAAGTTTTTTAAGAACTGCTATTGAACTCTCCGGTATTTCGCCGCATTCCTGCCGTGAAAAGAGTTCCTCGATCAAATATTTTTCCTGAACCGTGAAATTTTTGAAATATCCGTCCGATTCAATAAAGTCGTTGAGCCTTGGAAAGGAACCGTACCTTCTTTCATCTCTGGCCACCTTAAGAAGAGATTCCTCGATATGAGTTATAGCCTCTGACAGCTCCTCCTGGGACAATTTCGTTCCGCCGAGAGATCGGTATGCTGAAAGGTGGTCTTCGGTGGGTGAAAAGCGGTCACAACCGAACATAAAGGTATCACCCATGTCAAACAGGAGTGTATCGAATTTCTGCAAAAATTGTATTACGTTTTCGTGGGTCATCCGGCCCGGCTCTTTGTTTCAGTTTAAGAGGAATCGTTTTGATTGATGAATTTCCTGGTCCATGGGCAGACCGAGATGCAAATGCCGCAGATGATCTCGTCTATGCCTTGCTTCCTCGCTTTTTCCCAGGCCGTTTTACGGCAAAAAAATGGGTTGAAGAAAGAATCCCGGTACAGGCCAACCCGCCACTCTTTACCTGAAGGAGCCTGGCCGGGGCAGGCGTCCACGCAGTCGTTGCACTTCCCGCAGCGGGATTGATCCACGGGTTGGCCGAAGGCCAGTTCCGCGTTGGTGAGTACCGTGGTCAGCCTGACCGCCGACCCAAATTCTTCGGTCACCAGGAGAGCGCATTTACCTATCCAACCCAATCCGGACCGCGTGGCCGGGGTCTTATGAGGCAGTACGGTGCTGTGGATCTCAGGGTCGATACCCACGTCGGTAGGGGCTGTGTAAATAGCTTGATATCCCTGGCCTTGTAAAATTCCGGCTGTGTGTCTGGCCAGTTCAAGCAAGGCTTTGTTGATCCTTTTGTATTCAGCAAAATACTCTTGGTTCGGCCCGTTGATGATTTGGGCGGCTAGGGAAGGGTTGAGAGACAGAGCTATGGAGACGGCGTAATCTAGTCCGTGACGGTCGTCCGGGGGAATCTCCGTCAAGTCGGCGAATCCAACCAGGGCCGCGCCTTTTTCTATCAGTGAGAGTTTCACATTCTCACTGAGTTCCATCCGGTTCATGTCATAACTCCTTCAGCCAGGTCATTTAAGCTCGCGGTCGGTGGTTACTTTCATCATCTGATTCCCGCCCCGTTGAAACTCGTAAGGGACATACTCCAGAGAAACGGAAAAACCGCTTGCAGTTAACGACTGAGTTAATGGACTGATGTGTCTGGACCTTTTACCGTTGTAGTCGAGTATTGGGAAAATTCGGGCTTCTCCAGCCACGCGGCACATTTCTTCCACGGCGTATCTATGGAATGATAAATCCAGGTTATCGGAATATAAAAACAGGAAGTGGGAGCACAAGGACAGGTCGAAGCTGCGTTCTCGAAAAGGCAGGCTGGGCAGCTCGGCGGAGATATATCTCCCCTTTTTTTGGCCTTCTCCATAATCCTTTAAAAAATCGGTCATGGCTTTCATTCTGATCCGGCCGAGATCTTCGACCGAGGCTATTTCTTCCCAGACGAACTTGTCCCGGTTTTCACGTGTCTGGTTTATCACGTTTTCATACGTCGCCTCGATCCGCTGCTTAATCTGCTCGGAAGAAAATTGATACAAAGGATCACATGAAACCACCAAGCCGCCTCGTTTGAAGGCCTCCGCGTTAAAGCTGGCCGGTCCGTCCCCGCAGCCGATGATTTTTAATCTCATTTCATCAGCGGTCAGGGCAAACATCCGGCGATACTCATCATAGGACCGTCCCCAGGGGACCACTTCTTCGTATTTAAAGACCATGGTTGATGAAGGTAAAATTATTTAACGATTTTAGATCGGATGATGCCCACGTCTGGTCAGGCCCGTTGTCCGGCCGAGGCCGAACATGAGGTTCATGTTCTCAATACCGGCCTGGGCGCCGCCCTTGCCCACATTATCCAGGACACTGAAAACTACCACACGGTTTCGGTGTTCGTCCACGTCCAGACCGATAAAGCAGTAGTTGGTACCGGCCACGGAAGTCACATGGGGATAGGGCTTGTACTGCCAGGACACATTCTCTTCCCTGGGTGGATTATATACCTTTACAAATTCTTCATCCTCATAAAAATCATGGTAGAGGTTCAGAATTTCATCCCTGGTCACCGGCTGTTTAGGGAAGACGTGGCAGATATCCAGGATGCCCCTTACCACGGGAGTGTAGATTGAGGTAAAATGGACTGAGACTTCCTGACCGGCCAAGATGGAAAGCTCCTGCTCCATTTCATGGGTATGTCGATGGCCGACCACATTATAGGGCAGGAGATTGTTGGCCATTTCCGGGTGATGCGCCGCCCGGGAAAGCTCGGTCCCGGCCCCGGCCGTACCGGATAGACCGTCGACGATTATTTTTTGTACATCGATTATCTTTTCTTTGACCAAGGGGGCCAGGCCAAGTATGGCCGCCGATGAAAAACAACCGGGATTTCCGATCAATCTGGCCTTCTCGATCTCTTCCCGGTGGAGTTCGGAAATACCGTAAACAGCTTCTTCGGCTAATGTCCACTGAGTGTGTTTCAGCCCGTATACCCTCTCCCATACCTCTCTGTCGGCCAGACGAAAGGCAGCGCCAAGGTCGATCACCTTACATCCTTGTTCGAGGAAGCGCGCCGCCGTGTCCAATGATGCGTCAGTGGGCAGGGCCAGAAAGACCACGTCACAGGGAGAGACCTCTTCGATCCGCCTCAACCGGATCCCGCTCCCGTACAGGTTGGGATGATATTCCTCGATCAGATCCCCGGACCGACTGGTTACCCAGACTACTTCAGCCGAAGGATGGTCCAGAAGAACTCTAAGAGCCTCACCTCCCATGTAGCCTGTCGCGCCGACAATGCCAACCGTAACCATTTTTATCCTCCTGTTGTATTTTTTACCGGATTACCACGCTTGAATTTTCCGCCGCCTTAAAGCCAGAAGAATGCTCGATACGTGCAGGGCATGAAAGAATTGCCCCTGGTCGATCAGGCGAAGAAGCTCGCTTACTTCAATAAATTCGGATTCAATATTTTCAGTCTCATCCAGAACCGGTTTCCGTTCAATCCGGGTTCCAAAGGCCATGAAGCAGTGCATGGTATTGTCCTGCTCGGCCGGATTGGGATTTAAAGACACTAAATGTTCGTAGCGTTCCGCCACGCAGCCCGTTTCCTCAATCAGTTCCCTCTTGGCTGCGGCCAGAGGTGTTTCGTTCGGTTCAATTATACCCCCCGGAACCTCGATTGAATTCCGGCCTTCCCCCTGCCGGAATTGCCGGACAGTCAGAATTTTGTCCTCTGAATCAAAGGCCACCACCTGCACCCAGTCGGGCCGTTCGAGAATGTAATAAGGATCTATGACCACGCCATCCGGCGTCAGGCACTTGTCGGCCCTGACCGTCAGCCAGTCGTCCTGAAAAAGGTACTCTGATTTGATCGTCTTCCATGGTTCCATACAAGGCTCCCTTTTTCCATCGAGAGTGGCAGATTTCAAGCTCAGGCAAAAACCGCTCACGCCCTTCCAACCGGGCAGGCCAGGAGGCAGAGCCCGCACTCGTGTTTTCGGCCGATGTCTTTTATGAATTCATTTCTCTTATGGTGGCAAAGAAAAGGATCGAAAAGTTCGGTCCGCTTGATACCCGGATACCATTCAACGTTACGCAAACAGCCATAGGGACATGCTTCAACGCACAGCTCACACTCTCCGCACCCGCTGTCCGTTATGGGTTCTCCGTTCGGCAGATCAGCATCCAGCAAAATAGCTCCGAGCCGTACCCGAGGACCGTACTCTTTGGTAATCAGCAGCGAATTTTTGCCGATCCAGCCCAAGCCCGCCCTGGTAGCGGCTAACTTGTGCGGGAATTTGTTCATTAGCGTGTTATTGTCCTGCCCCGCGTCC
>JAZGHI010000473.1:0-3262 GCA_036480955.1 Candidatus Adiutricales bacterium | reverse complement strand
CTATGTTAACAGGTTTTGTTCTTGATTCGCTGTATGAAGTAAATTACGCGATGGCCATTCCGGAAAGTGGCCAGGCTGAAATTAAGCCAATTTCAATTGAAGCTCATAAGGCTTTTCACGGCGCTTCATTAATGATCAGCGTTGTAGCTGTCCTGTCCCGCTGGATCAGAAGGGGAGGTTTTAAGGTACTCATTACATTCTCCTGATCAATCTTTCGGGATCGTGCAAAACAACCGCGAATCGAGAAGGGCGTCAGTGCGAAGGTGAATAACTTTCTGGTAATCCTTATCCTGTCCCATTTCGAGAAATACCTGAATGGAGGGATATTCGTAAAGCGCGATCTCATCCCATTCTTCGTCGCCAATCACCGGTTGAAGCCCCTCTCCTCGGTAAACCACTCTGGTTATGGCTTTTCCCAACATCAGATCCTTGGTGCTTTGATAATATTGCTGATACAATTCTTCACCGCCGTCCGGTTTGAATTTCAGTAGATTAACCATAATGATGGGGCCCTTGTAATCTTGGGCCATTAATTTTTGCAGCCTCTCGTTTACTGGTGTAATAGATGCCATTGGTTTTTTCCTTTCAAGTGATGTTTTTAACAAATTCTATCTAAAGCTCATTCCTTGATAAATTTTCCGGCCAGGTTGCGGACGATCTCTTCCGCCTCATCCATGATGCGCTCAACGAGTTCCTTTACCGTGGGGATATCATTTATCCTTCCGGCAACCTCTCCGGCCGGCATAAGGGCCCGATGTTCATCCCCTTCAACCAGTGCTTTGCCGCCGTCTACCTCCTTGGCCACCAGTTCACGAGGGACCTCTTTGAGGTTGTCCGGCTCACCCAGGTACGGTCCCGGAGATTTGGCCACGCTAAGACGTGTGAGCTCCATGGATGCCTCTGTTTTCAGGTATCTTCCGGGTCCCACAATAGCCCGTGCAACCGTTGTCTGTCTCTCACTGAGTCGCGTAATGTAGTCTTTATGCATCTGCGGGAAATCACTTTCCGCAGTGGCAATGAACCTGGTCCCCATTTGAATGCCGTGAGCACCCAGAGAGAGGGCAGCCGCCAGTGAAGCCCCGTCACAGTATCCGCCTGCACCAACGACCGGAACACGGACTGCCCGGACCACCGCCGGGAGCAACACCATGCTGTGAACGGCTTCCCAGGCAATATGCATACCCCCCTCGTGCCCAGACGCGACAATCAGATCTACCCCGGCCTCCTCGGCCTTCTTGGCGTGTTTGACCGAAGGCACGACATGAAACCACTTAATCCCGATGGATTTTATTGCATCCGCCCAGGTAAGCGGATTTCCTGCCGAGGTCACGATTACCCTGAATCTGTCTCTGATATCGGGATCTTCGTCTCGAACCTCTTTTGCGCCCTTGATGGCCTGTCCCGTCCAGTTGGCCATTTCTGAGGCCAGCATAAGGTTAAGTCCAAAGATGCCTTTTGCCTCCCGGGTCGCATCCGCAAGGCGATGGAATGCCCGCTTGAATTGCTCATAGGGGGTACTTTCCTCATCGGCCATCCTCCCACCTGAGCCCAACCAACCTTCAACATTGCGCGTTGCGAAGGCCCAGGTGGCGGCACCGATGAGTCCCAAGGCACCGGCATTTGATGCCGCTGCAGTTAAGTTTCGGGTATAGCCCATCCCCCCCTGGATGACCGGATACTTAACCCCCAGCATTTCAGTCAGTTCGGTTTTTATCATCTAAAACTCCTTCTTATTTTATGTTTGGTAATTATCTTTATTATGTCTCCCGTGACCCTTTTACCTTCACATCCATGTCCCACCAGTTCTTTCTATTGATGCGAAGACATTCAGGGCAAATTACTTGTCTGTCTTGGTCATGGCCGCATAAGTTTCGCAAAAACCGGTCACGGGAACGACAATCCCATAATCAGACCGGATAGACTTTGCAGAGCACCCCCCCGCGCATATCCGGCAGGCCTTGTTCGGGATCGAGATTGTAATCATCGTCGCTCAAAATAACAGCGTCCGAATGGTCGAACCCGGCGGAAAGTGTTGGTTCGCCTTGAGTTTGTTCCGGGAACCACCAGCCATGAGGCACCCTGACCAGGTCGGGAGGCATTTCATCTCGAAGCCCAGCTTTCATCTTGATTTTTCCATGAGTCGTTTCCACAAAAACCCAGTCGCCTTCGCTAATACCGAGATTCTGGCCGGTTTCCGGGTTAATCATGCTTATGGGAAAGGGATTTCTTTTTCGAAAGTCATCGATCTGCCTTAAGTTGGAATGGAAATATTCCTCCTCCATTAAACCAACATACAGAGTCAAAGGATATTCCTTGACCAGTTCGGGCGTGGCGATGGGGCTTTGGCCGGGTTCGATATAATGGGGCAGTGGATCGTAACCTAAATCACTCAAAACGCTGGAAGACAGCTCCACTTTTCCGGACGGCGTGGCAAACCCGGTTTCCTGATACGGTTTTGGAGGCTGGCCGGGGAAAAAGGGAACTTTTTCGGCAAATTCGTTCCATTTCATGCCGGTTTTTTGGATGCGATAATCGAGCAGTTCTTCTTCGTCCTTCCATGGAAAATATTTTTCAAATCCCATCCGAACTCCCAGGCCTCGCCAGAAATCATAGACACTCCGGCATTCTCCCGGAGCATCGCGTAGTTTTTGGCCCACCATAAATGTGCTGCTGACATCGGAACCATTGACAAAATTAGGGCGTTCAATCCAGGCGTCGCCGGGCAGAACGTAATCGGCCAATTGAGCAGTCGGGGTCATGAAATGCTCAAGGACCACAAAAAGGTCCAGGTTCATGATACCGTCATAAATGCCTTTTTGGTTGGCATACTGCATCAACGTATTGTTGGCTATCGAAGCCATGGCTTTGATTGGATAGGGATCGCCGGTTCGCATGGCCTTAAAAACGCCGGCCGGGTGAGCCATGAAACTACCGGCCATCAGGTTTATGTACTCACGGCCATGAACTTTCTTTGATGGTTCACTTAAGCCCTGAGTGCCTTTATATGTGAGGGCTGGATAATTATCGGTGCCGATTTGCAGGTCTTTCTTTTCTTGAGGCAGCCTTTCGTGCAGCTCGATTTCGGACATGGAGACGACAACAGGGTTGAGTGTCGAAAGCCTGTCGCCGCCGCTTGCGTTAAGATTGCCGGTGATGGCCCGTAAAATACACTGAGCCCTGATGGCTGAAGTGCTGTTTTTCTGTTTATCCGTAATAACGCTCCAGGGAATGCAGGCCGACTTGGCCGTAGCATACATGATTG
>JAZGHI010000472.1:0-2384 GCA_036480955.1 Candidatus Adiutricales bacterium | reverse complement strand
CGAACTTGATTATGTTTTCTTTGGCTTTATCAATTGGCCGTCGCCTTACTTGAGGGTGTTTGCCAGGGGAACACCCTGTTCGTCCCATCCCCGAATTTCGTAAAATTTTTCGATCATGCGGCCGAGCTGTTCTGTTTTATCAATGGACCTCATCTGGCGGTCTACCTCTATCTCTTCCTCAAAAAAGCGGTCTGGCAGTGTGTCGTCTTGTTTTGAGAATCCGGCCCGGCAGTTAAAATCTCTTTCCAGGTTCTGAGTCCTTTTGGCCGCTGTTTTCAATTCGTCCGGGCTGACGTCGATTCCGGTAAACCCGGAATAGATTCTGGACAGCTCGAATTCATTTATGGAAAAAAACGCGAACCGGCAGACGCCCATAATATCGCCCACGCATCCTGAATCCTGCAGGTTTACCAGATGCCCGGCTGTTGTATCCACCAGGAAACGGTTCACCTGCCTGGGTCCGCCGAAGAATCCCAGGTTGATGGCGTAACCGCCTTGGAGATGGCAGCCGCCGCGGGGCGAGGTGGCGTACCCCAGGGCCTGCAGGTAAGAAGCCCTGGGATCGTAGGCCGGAAGTTCGAGACCCTTTACGGTCATGGCCAAAGGCCCGGCCTTTTTTTCCCGAGCCAGCCTTTGAGCTCCCATGGCCATCAGGTCGCCCAGGTCTCTCCGGCGGGCCGTTTTTTCAGCCAGCTTTTCGAGAACGCCCCTTGTGCCGAATTTCAGGTCTATCCCTCCGGTATCCTGGCGGCTGATAATGCCTTTTTCGAAAAGTTCCATGACCAGACCCAGTGTGTTCCCTAAGGAGATGGTGTCCAGTCCGTTCTCATTGCATACGTAATTGGCCAGGGCGATCTCTTTAATATCGTATATTTCGAGATTGGCCCCCATCATACCGATGGTCTCAAATTCAGGGCCTTCACCGCTTTTCCGGCCGACCCTGGTTTTCCGGGAACAGGCGATGGGGCAGTTAAGACAGCTTTTCTTGGAGGTGAGTATTTTTTTCCTCAAGTACTCTCCGGTTATTTTTTCTATCCGGTCCGGGGCGTGAAGGGTATCCTTGAAATTTCGATGGGGAAGCATGTCATGGTCGGCGATCAGTTTTATCAGGCCCGCGGTCCCCAGTTCAGGAAGCGCTTTGGAGGTAATGGGCATATTCCGAATCAGCTTGCCGGCCTGTTGGATACCCGCTTCATACAGCCCCTTGTCAGCCGGTTGAAACTTTTTCCCGCCGGTAACTATTATGGCTTTCAGGTTTTTCGAGCCCATCACCGCGCCGGCGCCACCCCTGCCCACGGCGTGTGCCGAATCGTTTATCATGGAAGCGAACAGGACCTTGTTTTCTCCCGCCGGACCGATGGCCAGGACTCGATCTTTTTTTGAGAGTCTCCCGCTGAGTCCATCCCTAAATTCCGGGATGGTCTTCCCCCAGAGGCGCGCGCACTCGACCAGTTCTACCCGGGTTTCCGAGATTTTCAGGTATACGGGCGCGGCGGCTATCCCCTTTATTACGACCGCGTCATAGCCCGATCCTTTTAAGACCGCGCCCCAGGCCCCGCCGGAATTGGCGCTGGCCATGGTCTGGCTCAGCGGCGATTTGAAAGTTACCGAAAAGCGGGCGTTGCTCGGGGTCAGGCTGCCGCCTAATCCGCCCGATGAAATAACCAGCAGGCTTTCCTCCGCAAACGGGTCTGTTTGCGGGGCCAGTGTTTGGGTCAGCAAATAAACGCCCAAGCCCCGGCCGCCCACATACTTTTTAATGACATCGTCCGCCAGATCGCGTGGTTTGATCGCGCCGCTCGATAGATCGACCTCGAGAATCCGGCCGTTGTAACCGTTAATCATAATAGAAAAAACCTTAAGTATCCGCTTTAACGAAAGGTGTACAATTTATAGTATACCTTTGTCCGGTTAGCAAGGCGTTTACCTCGGGCCAGTCTGTTTGTTGTTAAAACGCCCCGTAAGTAAAGGGCTCAAATCTTAAATAAACATTGTTACTTGAGAAGAGGGCTGGTATACCGGGATAATCTCAAAGACCGCGGCAGTAGTAAAAGACTGGATGAAAAGGTTATGAGCAAACGTTTTTTAGCCTTTGATTTAGGGGCTGAAAGCGGCCGGGCTGAATTGGTCACTCTGTCCGACGACAGGGTGGAGATGCGTGAGTTCCACCGATTCCCCAACCGTCCGGTCCGGCTGGGAGATACCCTGTATTGGGATTTTCCGTTTCTGTTCGCGCAGATCCTGACGGCTCTCAGAATATGCGCCGAACAGGACATCTCTTTGGATGGTATCGGCCTAGATACCTGGGGAGTCGATTTCGGATTGCTGGGGAGGGATCGCCAACTGATTTCCAATCCTGTTCATTACCGGGATTCCCGTACGGA
>JAZGHI010000471.1:0-3186 GCA_036480955.1 Candidatus Adiutricales bacterium | reverse complement strand
CGCCCAATGGGGGTTTAGCAAATCTGACCCCTTCCCAGGCGAGGGTGTTTAGCGATTCGTCTACTTTGCCCTCGATCCGGCCGCTTGTTGTATTTCGGACCACGCCATCGAGTACTTCAAGCTTTGGGATTGGTTCCAGGTTATATTTGACCCTATTAAGCTGGGCACAGCCCGCGAACAGCATTACAAATACCGCCAGAGACAGGGCAGCAGTCAGCCGAAACAGTATAAGGACTTTTCGATGTTTTACATTTTCCGATTTCATGGCGCCTCCTTTATGGTCATGATTTATGTGGCAGTCACCGCTTTTCTTTAACAATCAGCCTTTAGGATTCGCCTCCAGGCTGATTTGATATTTTAATCCGCATCATGCGGCCACCGCCAGGTTTCACTAATTAAGTTTTTCGTAACCGTCCTCTAACTCGTTGAACCATTGGGGCTGTTGAAAGGCGCTTGGTCCGCCGTATAATGACGATTTCTCGTCAAAAATACGGAAGAAAGTTCTAACTGATTATTTTCGAGCATAGTAATCTATCAAGACTTACTTCGTCAACCTATATTGAATCTTCACCTGAGTCCAGGCACAGACCGCAAGTGATGGCTTAGCGGGAACGCGGAAGCCACCGGCACCCGCCAGTGACGAGGGCGGAAGAAAATCCGCGACGAGGCCTTCCCTCGGTATGGCCATGGCACCCGGCTAGATGATGTCAAATAGTACAGCCTCAGGTTCCGGGGGATCAACAGGGGATGATATAATAAGTCGAGGAGATCCATCGCGATATCTATACCGACCTAGACCTTCTGCCTATCATCGTCCGTAAGCCGTCCATGAAGTGGGGCACAAAATTAAGCAAAACCGGCACTCCACTCTGTCTCTTTGGCTATCTCACTCGTCGTCGAGGAATTGAGTATAATCATGGCCGAAAGAAGTTCGCCTGTTATCATGCTTGTAGCAATGATCCACAGGGTTTGCTTTTCTCCTGCCAGCATCAGAACTCAGAAAGTCGCTTCGGCTGGATGACCTATACCTATTTCAAAGAAGACTACCGCCGACAAGGACCTGCCGTGCCGGGTTCAAGACCCTAGGAGCAGTTAAAAAAACTTCTCACTGGAATCGAACGCTATTACGGCCTGATCAAAGAAAACCGATACCATATGGAAGCTAATAATACTTACATGGGCCATAACAATGTCCTTATCCATGTGATCGAGCATGATATTGTTGCAACCATAGACATCCTCCGCGAACACGAGAAAACTGGGAAATGGAGCTACGTCCTTAAAGTTTAATATTGAACAGGCTTAATTTATCCTGTCTTAATTTACCCTTGACACACAACGTTTTTTTTTCTATGCTCTACATAGTAAATAAAATTCTTATCAAACAAACCACGATTACGACGGCCGAGGCCATTGCGGCGAGTCTGGCGGATGTGGGAATCAAGGCCCAAGTGGAAAAATACGAACCAGGGGCCTTTTACGGAAACTTTTTCCCGAGAAAATTCCGCGGACTTATTCCATATATAGAGTGGTATGATCCTGAAAACCAAGTATCTCCGTGAAAGTCATATCACAACCTTCCTCTGGGCAAATCACACCACCTATGGCCTAGGTCCGAGGATCAAATACTGGGAGCCGACCAGGGGAGGTATTCCGGAAATAGAGTTTGAACCCATCAAGCTCAAATGATGAGTTGTTTTATATAAGGCGGGGGGCCTTCCAATCAGAGGCCCCGCTTTCAAGGGCCAATCGCGCTTTGAGCGCCACAGCAAAAGATAAGGAGGCTAATTTATGAAAAGAATCAGTTTTAGACACGTATTGTGGCTTTGTGTGGGAGTGGTTTTTTTAACTACGGCATTCACCGTTTCCGGGTTCGCTGCACAGAAAGGGGATATTGTGTATGCCACCAATTACCCCATGGCTTATACTAAAGGGGGCGATCCCGCAACCCATTTCGCCGGCCAGGGACCCTTCCTCTCCACAACTGTTTTCGAGGGCCTGGTTGATTACGGAGTGGATCTTTCCGTCCTTCCTGCTGTGGCCAAATCATGGAAGATTGCCCCGGACTGGAGCTACGTCGATTTTGTTATTAAGGAGGGCATCAAGTTCCATAACGGCGACCCGGTCACCGCGGAAGATGTGAAGTTCAGCTTGGAAATACTCATGGACAAGAAATACAAACATATTCTGGGCGCAGACTATCGGAGACAAATCAAGGACATCCAGGTCACCGGTACCTATACGGTCAGGTTTAACGTTAATCAACCTGCCCCCGATCTGTGGAAGCGGTTATGGTGGAGTGGCCCCATCATGCCCAAGAAATACCGTGAAAAGGTCGGCGATGCGGAATTCGCCGATAAACCTATCGGGTCCGGACCGTTCAAGTGGGTTGGTTATAAACAGGACCAGTATGTCAAGATGGAGGCCGTTAAAAAACATCATCGAAAGACTCCGGAGTTCAAGACGTTCAAATTCGTTTGGGTTCCCGAACATTCAACCCGCCTGGCCATGGCGCAGGCCGGTGAGGCCGACATCGCCGAACTGATAGGGCCCCATATACCAGTCGTAAAGGGCGACCCCAATCTGAAGTTCCTTCAGGTGAAACATACTGTCGGTTCTTCTCTCGTATTTTTCGATCTGGCCTTTCCCGACAAGCCGCATCCATTCCATGATATAAGGGTCAGAAAGGCAATCAGCCTGGCTATCGACCGAAAGGGTATCTGTGAGAAGATTTTCTTCGGCGGACGCTCGCCCTGGGGTGAGCCGCTTGCTCCCTATAATCTGGGATTTGACCCTACGGTCAAACCGGATCCCTATGACCCGGAGAAGGCTAAGGCCCTTCTGGCCGAGGCTGGTTATCCCAAGGGTTTTAAGACGTATTTGAACGGTTCGAGAGGTTCGAAGTATTTTTTGGAGGCAATCGGGGCCAATCTGCGCGAGGTGGGGATCATTGCCGAAATCAAAATATATGAAGGCGGGTCCTGGTATGAGGCCCATGTAGGGAAAAAACTCAGCGGCATGAAGACCCGAAATTCCTGGTATGATGTCGAAACCCATCCCGGAGCGGATCTTCAAAACGGATATACTTCTGACAATATGTGGACTTATACAAAGCTGCCGGAGATAAGTAAGGCCATTATTGATTCCATGTCTGCGGTAGAGGACAAGGATGCGGCCGCCTGGGGA
>JAZGHI010000470.1:0-3339 GCA_036480955.1 Candidatus Adiutricales bacterium | reverse complement strand
ATACGACCCCTCTGCCTCTGCTTCCACCCACAATGACCGGCTTTCCCCGCAATTCGGGATTGTCCAACACCTCAACCGCCGGGTAAAAGGCATCCATATCCAGGTGGATGATTTCTTTTTGCTCCTTGGTCATGCGGCTGAAGACCTATCCAGCATATTCAGGGTTACCTGGCGGCCTGGCGCCCGTTCCAAGGATGGTTGTATTTTTATTTCACGGAATTCGGTGAGGGCGAAGTTTAAACGCTCCAACGCCTGCCCACTTTCTTGATGATAGCGGTCCAAAAGCAACTCGGCTAGCTGAAGTCGAGTCAGGGCCACCTCAGGACGAAAACTAATGGCGCCTTCAGGAATGAACGCGTCGTATCTGACGCGTACCACACCAAGGCCTGCGCTATCGGTCCGAATAGCCGGATTGAACCAGATGTAAGTTCTTAGATTATCGGAATCTTCGTTGTTGCCGAACAAGACACTGTTCCCGTAAGAAGCAGTGAAGATTGTGCAACCAGAAGTACCGCTATACAGTAGGTTTATTCCTTTTATTCTTTTCATGTCCGTGACGGTTACACTTAAGTATTTGAGTGTCAAATACATTTACCTGAGTTTTACGGCGACCTATTGTCTGTACTTATACCCAATTCTTCGAAGCGGTCATCTATGCTTCTCAGGGTTACATGGGAGTTTCAAACATGCATTATTTCCCGTGTTAAGACGGCTTTTATCCAAGAATAAATTACCACCGAGCAAGCACGGTGGAAGTTCACTGTTTTGATGTATAATCCAGGTCTAAAATTGTCGTTTGTGGGACTAAAGATCCTTGGTGATTATAGTCTTGTTGCAGATCTATCCGAAATTAAAGGAAGAACGCATTATTAAGATTTGTGTAGTATGTTAAGATCGAGATTATACACATGCTCTATCAACCGGTTTCTGCTTCACCCCAGCCACCACCGCCTGGGGTTTCAATCGAGATAATATCGTTCTTATTTGCCGTAAAATTAACTTTACCGGGCAGATTCTTATAGCCTTTGGAGTTTTTCAGTCTATTGCGTCCCGTTTCCGCGTTTCCGCCCCCTGCCAGGCCGTAGGGCGGAAGTTCACGCCGGTCAGATAGAATGGTCACATTGGCTTCGGACAGGAGTTTAATCTCCCTGACCAGGCCTTCGCCTCCTTTATATTGTCCGCGGCCACCGGAATCGGATCGCAGCTTATAACGGACCACCTGGAAAGGGTAAGCGTGCTCCAGCGCTTCAATGGGTGTATTCATGGTGTTAGTCATGTGAGTGTGTACACCAGACAGGCCAGGGCCTTGGGGACTAGCGCCCATTCCGCCGGCGATGGTTTCATAATAAGTAAATGGTTTTCCCCTGATTGGGTCGAATCCGCCTATGCTGAGGTTATTCATGGTTCCGGATGAGGCCGCGGGAATCAGACTCGGCAGGGCCTGACCTAAGGCCCCGAGCAGGACGTCAACCAATCGTTGAGAAGTCTCCACGTTTCCTCCAGCCACTGCGGCAGGAGGCCGGGCGTTGACGATCAGACCTTCAGGCGCGGTGATTTTAATGGGTCTAAATCCTCCAGCGTTGGTGGGAATGTCTTCCTCGTTTAAGCAGCGGAAAACGTAGAAGACCGCTGATAAAGTGATGGCTTCCACGGCGTTGACATTTCCCTTGACCTGAATTGAACTCCCGGAGAAATCAATTACTGCTTCGTCCCCGGTGATGCTAATGCTTACCGAAATTGGTATGGGACCGGATTCCAGGCCGTCGTCGTCAAGAAAGTCTTTGAAAGTGTATGTTCCATCAGGAAGGCCGGCGATGGCTTGGCGGGTCATGAACTCTGAATAGTCCATCAAGGCTGATGTATAGAGACGAATTTCCTCCTGCCCACGCCGATCGGCAATTTCAGCCAGGCGTTTCAGCCCCACCGCTAATGCGCCAAGTTGGGCCGTCAAATCTCCTTCCCGCTCTTCCGGGGTACGCACGTTAGCCAGGATCATGTCCCATATGTCCTGCACCGGTTTTCCACGGGACATGAGTTTGACCGGTGGAATAACGAGACCCTCCTGGAATAGTTCAGTGGCAAGAGGCATAGACCCCGGACTCGAACCGCCGATATCGGCGTGATGTGCGCGATTGGCCACATAAAAAAGGGGTTTATTTTCCTCAGAAATTATAACCGGGGCTACCATGGTCAAATCCGGCAGATGAGTTCCGCCGCGAAAAGGATCGTTCAGGATGGCCACATCCCCGGAAAGCAAGTTCACAGATTGGATAACGTGTCTGACCGAATGGGGCATTGAACCCAAATGGACAGGTATGTGAAGGGCTTGGGCCACCAGATCTCCATTCCCATCGAATACGGCACAAGAATAATCACGGCGTTCTTTTATATTGGGTGAAAACGCGGTCCGGTTCAAAGTACTTCCCATCTCTTCGGCCACTTCCGAGAGAAGGTTCTTATATACTTCCAGTTCTATGGGTGAGATTTTCAAGGGTCTGCCTTTTCCGTCCGGATAACTTGGATACCAAGATTCATGTTCATAATGCCCAGCACTCAGACCTGGCCGGTGCATCGAATCACGCCAGCTTAATCACCAAGCTCGAGGCGGAAATTTTTACTCCTGAGATACCGTGACATCTTTTTTCTGCCACCCATTTTCTCGAACCAGGGACTGGCAAGTTCCTGGAAGCGGTCCATGGCTTCGACCTGAGAAAAGCTGATTCTGGCGGTAGCGGGATATGGCTTTTCCTTTGGCGGAAGTGGTGTTGTCAGAATCAGGATAACTCTGAGTTTTTTTGAAATATGCAAGTACGCGCCCATGCCGCCGTACCAGGACCCATCAAGCTTTCCTATGAAAGAACGCCAGTAGAGGCCGGCGGTTTTATCTGGAACGGCGTAAATAAAGAACGGGTCGAGGACTGGGTATGGAAGGGATTGAAATTCTTCCGGACCAAAACTTTGTTGAAATATTATTCTTCCGCTAAAGCTAACGCCGTCATCAATACCTTCGATTTCCAGGGTTTCAATGGCCAAAGAGCCGTATGAGGAAATCGACTGCCTTATAAGCCTGGCCCCTTTGGGCAGTTTGATTTGTTTCTCCCCGAACAAGAAGGTGGTTTCGTTGAGCCTGGTGCTTAGCGGTCTGGAAAACACTTTTTTTTCAACCTCAAGAGGCAAGGGTGTTGAGGACCAGCCTTTCCGGTAAAGACAATCTGACAGGGTTCTATTGTAAGAGGCCCTTTCGACACGCTGGCCGTAATAAGAAGAAGATAGTCCAACGGCGCGGGCCTTGGATTCGCATTCATCCTTATCCGCGCCAAATTCAGCTTCTCCTTTAAC
>JAZGHI010000469.1:0-4550 GCA_036480955.1 Candidatus Adiutricales bacterium | reverse complement strand
GCTTGGAGCTTCCCGGAGTAATTTTCAACTCGGTATAGTCTTTCCGTACCCTGGTCCGGTTTCATGACAGGGCGGACGAATCATATTTGCGGATAATATTAGAAGCCATCTCAAAAAAGTTTTTTTGCCCAATCTCTTTGTCGTGCTTCAAATTCAAGTCCTCGAAATACTAAGAGTATTCCTGCGGCTTAAATTCTTGCACTCCTCGACCTTGACCAAAACTCCAATTTTTTAGAAGACTTCTTAACCGTTTGATATCAATTGTAATTGTCTTTTCTACCTCTTCCAAATTTAACTAATTTAGTTTTTTTTGAGATAGGTTCTAATATCATCGGCCAATACTGAGATATGACACCACGGTGTATGAATACACCTTTACACCTGATAATCAAAAGTAGGCCATAAAATACGAATTTCAGCCGTCAGCCGAAATTCTGCTGTTTTTGTGTTCTGGAGGGGAGAAGGACGTGCCGAAAATAAAACGAGAATCCCTGGCCGCCTTTTTACGTTAGTATCTGTCAGCTAGAAGGCAATCGTTTAAAAAAGCTAGGCGGTCGGCAAGAAATATTTTTTATAATACTCGCAATCTTCACAGGTCTTGATACAATAGACTTTCTTGTGCCCTACCTGTTCTTGCAGGACGTAACAGCGCTGAGCCCTGGCCGTATAGACTATACATTCTGTACACTCATGCATGTGGCCCAGGTTCACAAATCCCTTATGATGGTATTCCCAGCAGTAGACAAATCTTTTCCGGCGGGTCAGTTCATATTCACGGATAATTTCCGGATCGTAATTATTTTTTTCCATGAAACGGACCAGCTCCTGGCGGCTGATGCGTCGGTGCCCGCCCGGTGTGGTGGTTGCATCCAGCCGGCCCTTGATGATCCAGTTCCTGACTGTGACCCTGGTGACATTAAGCATTAAGGCTATATCGTGTGTAGTAAAATAATCTCCCATGTTTTTCAAACCTTTTTTTCATTTTTTAAAATTTAATATTTCAGATGATAATATAATTAAGTCACATAAGGAAAGTCAACCTTTTCCTTTGAAAAGTTTCGAATTTTAAGCTAAAAACCAGGCAAGCTTAATGTTTTTCAGGGTGATATAAAGGCTATATTATTGATAATATTGGATTTTTCGTTATGGTCCGGTTTTGGAACTCTGGAAGTATTCCACCCCGCCCCTAACCTCCATTTTTAGCGAGCCGTCGGCTAGTAACGATTCCAGGATGGCTCTCGTCTGGTAGAGGTCTACGGCCAGATAAACACCCCCGGTACGCTCATTCCTTTTTCGTATCAAATCGAACGGGGTAATTTCAGAGGAAATCTTTTTCATAATCGACCTTTTTTTTCTCGCCAGTGAGATCCTGGCCAGGTTAATCAGGTCTTCCGGAGAATCGGGCGGTCCATGGCCCGGGAAAATATAGCTTATCGGGAGGGTCGCCAGGGAATCGACAGATTGAGCCAGTTCGATCATGGCGTCATAGTAAAGGTTATCCGGTCCATCCGTGGTCAGAGTTGGACGGGGTGTTCTTTCGGATAAAAGCGTGTCCCCGGTGAATAAGATGCTGGTTTTATTTTCAAAAAAGCTCACACTTCCGGGCGAATGGCCCGGTGTGCATATGACTGAGAGTTCAAAGCCGTCCACCGGCAGCTCAAAGCCCTCCGGTAAGTCCTCAAACCGGTCTAATTTCTGCCGATGATAGGCCCTGGCTTGAGGCCCGAAATTTTGAGCCGCCTTCTGAACCGCTTCCTTATCCACACCTAAACGATAGAAAACGGAGGGAAGATTGCGGGTGATAAAATTGGCATGGCTGCCGTTCAGTCTGGATGTCTCACGTGAATTGGCCCATATAACCGTGCCGTATTCACGTGCCCAATAGGCCGCGGCACCGGCGTGGTCAGAGTGGGCGTGGGTCAGGAAAATGTGCTTTATTTCATGGGGCCTAACCTTTTCTCGCGCCAGGGCGCTTCTGAGAATCTCAAAAGACACGGAATCGCCCAGACCGGTGTCGATTAATACCGGCGGCCGGCTGTGCAAAAGATATACGTTAATCTCAGACGGGCTATTATAAGGCAAAGGAAGTTTGATACAAACCAGGCTTTCATCCATGTTACTCATTGTCGAAAGCGCAATTGATCCAGCTCTCTTCACTGGTCAGACAACATCTCCACGTTTCTTCATGCTCCTGTTTTTTGAGATGGTGGCCACACTTTTGACCAGGGTCCAAAAGCCCATGAATATGAGACCCAGTCCGGCCAGACATGGGACCCAGAATCCTTTCTGCTGAGAATAAGCCACACCTAGCAGGAGGGAATTCATGCCCAGCCAGAGGGCCACGAAGGAGAAGCCACCAAGGAAAGTACCTCCCACAATGGACAGCCTGTACCTGGACAGGGATTTTTCTTCAATCAGTTCCATAAAAGACCGTGTGCTTCAGAACGAAAGCATCTTAGCCTAAGGTGGGGAAGAAGTCAAAAAAGGTATTTTCAAATATAGGCCAGGCGTCCCATTATTGGCTTCGATCTTCTCACCGGTTTATTGGATATGCCGGAGTACATAGGTTACATTAAAAGGAAGAACTGGTCAGCAATTATAATTCTTATCCAGGCCGCAAGGTGGCGAAATCGACCTGTTAATGTAATAAATAACCAAATTTATGAGAGCTATCAAGGAGTAAAAATTTTATCCAGCTGATTTAATTGGTTTTTGAGCTATGGCACGGTTCATGCCATTAATAAATTCTAAGATCGGGTTAGAAGGAGATGTAAAGGCTGGATAACTCTGAGGCCCCCGGGCCGGTGTCGAATGTCTTCCCGTGGAGGAAGTGTAGAAGGTTAGATGGCCCATTACGGAGCCTTGCCCCATGTGTTCGAACTGATTTGGTGAAGACGAAAAAATAGATAATGGTTATTTTGGCAATAATAACAACCTATTACTCGTATTACCTACCGGTAGGTAAAATTTTCTTGACTGCTGATAGGCTCTATGGTACTAACTCCATCCAGTGTGCCTTAAAAGAGGTAGGTGATGTAGGTTTGGGCCAGACGGAAGATCAAGACAAAAATAATCCCCGGCAAAGATTGCTGAATGTGGCGGCGGCCCTCTTCGCTGAAAAAGGCTACGCCAGCGCCTCGGTCAGAGAGATTGTGCATGCAGCCGGTGTAACTAAACCGGTCTTATATTATTACTTTAATAACAAAGAAGGTATCTTCCGGGCCATACTGGAATTCGCGGAGGAGAAGCATCAGGAAATTCTGACCGATGTGGCGCAATCACAGGGCGTTTTTTTTGAGCGGATTATCCTTTTGTATCAGAAATTTGGTGAGGGTATTTCAAGGCACCAAAATGAATTTAAGCTGCTGATCAATCTTTTTTTTGGACCGTCCCAGGGGGGAGCGCCGGAATATGACCTCGAGGTCTTTCCCAGCATGCTTATAGAAGTAATTCAGAGCCTGTACCAGGATGGCGTGGTAAAAGGCCAGGTAATTGAGACCGATCCCGAGACCGTAGCCCTCCTTTTTTTGAGTCTGTTCAAGCTTTTTTTACCCGAGGATGGGTGGTTGGCCCAGAGTGATGACACGGAGTTACCGCTGAAAGTTGTGCGTCTGGCCTTCCGGGGTCTTGAGAAAAATTAGCATAAGTAATTAATAGGGTGCGTGATTCGTGCCGCAATATGCCGGACATTCCCTCCATTTGCCGCGATACGCGTGTTACACGTATTTTTCCGAGTCAGTTAAATTAAGGAAGTTTAAATCATGAAAAGCTGGATATATATAGCCGCAGTCCTGCTGATAATTTTGTTATGGGCCTTTACCTTTTCCGGATGCGATTCGGGTGAAACCAAGGCCGAGACCAGCGAGTCGAAAGGTAATGGGACCGCGGTAGAAGGTTCGGTAGCCAGGGTGGTTAAAGTCTCTATTATAGAAGTAAAACCCACACCTATACGGGACGTGCTCATTTTACCCGGAGCGATCAAGCCATCGAAAGACATTCGCGTCAGTTCCGGCGTAGGCGGGCGGGTCGAGTGGATGGGCACTGGAGAAGGGAAATGGGTCAAGCAGGGAGATCTACTGGCCAAAATTAATGTCTCCTCCCTCGAAGTCGCCCTGGAAAGGGCTCAGGCCGGATTCGACCTGGCAGATAAAGTCTACCAGCGATTGAAACGGTTGAAAAACAGGGAAATCGTGACTCAGGAGAACTTAGACCGCGCCGAAACGGAGCGCACTTTAGCCGAGGGTAACCTCAAGCAAATCCGGGTGCAGTATGAGGAAGGTTTTATACACGCACCCATCAGCGGTGTAGTTAACAACCGTTATCTCGATCCGGGAGAATTTGCGGGGCCGGGTACTCCTGTGTTTGATATTATTAATATTGACAAAATAATAATCGATCTGAATGTGCCGGAGATGGACGTACGCTACCTCAAGGTCGGTCAGAAAGCTCTGGTTAGAGTGGACGCCTTCAAAGAGCGCCACCTTCAGGGAACCATAACCTTCGTCGCCTTCAAGGCCGACCCCACGACTAAGACCTTTCGGACCAGCGTG
>JAZGHI010000468.1:0-4795 GCA_036480955.1 Candidatus Adiutricales bacterium | reverse complement strand
GCCAGATTGTTTTTGCCTGGTAATTACCGGTGCAATTTTTCAGAGTTTATAAGGCTGTGAATAAAAAGAAGAAACATTCTTCTGACCGTAGAAGGAAACGCCCCCCGACTCGTCGAGGGAGAGGTGTCTTTACCACTCTGCTTCTCGTCCTTTTTTCCGTATTTATCATTACCATCGCAGCCGGCGCGGTCTCACTTTTTATTTTGTACCAATACATGTCCCGAGATCTGCCGTCGATTGTTTCACTGAGGGATTATGAACCTAAAACAGTGACTTATTTTTATTCCGATGACGGCAGGGTTATAGGGGAGTACAGCCATGAGCGGCGTATAATCGTTTCACTGGACAAAATACCAAAATATGTTCAACAGGCCTTTATAGCCGGCGAAGACGCGAATTTTTACAGTCACAAAGGAGTTGATCTGCCCAGTATTGCCCGGGCCTTCATCAAGAATATTCAGGCGGGCCGGATAGTCCAGGGAGCGAGCACTATCACCCAACAGGTCACCCGGACCTTTCTCCTCAGCCGGGAGAAAACTTATACGCGAAAAATGAAAGAGGCTATTCTGGCTTTTCGGATCGATCAGAATCTATCCAAAGAGGAGACATTATATCTGTATCTAAACCAGATATATCTCGGTCATGGAGCCTATGGCGTGGAAGCCGCCGCCCAGTCCTATTTCAACAGGCATGTAGACGAGCTTTCACTGGCTCAAGCCGCTTTGATCGCCGGTCTTCATCAAGCCCCCAGCCGTTACTCTCCCTTCATTAATCCGCAGAAAGCCCGTGAGCGCCAGAAGTACACTCTTAACCGAATGATGGCAGTCGGTTTCATCACCCGGGACGAAGCGGAGCGGGCTAAAGAAGAACCGATAATCTTATACGATCAACCCAATGTTAACGTGAGCCTTACACCGCATTTTACCGAGTACGTAAGACGAATCCTTGAAAAAAAATTCGGAGCTGAGAGACTATATAATGATGGGCTGAAAGTATATACGACGGTCAACATTGAGGCCCAAATGCTGGCCCAGAAAGCTGTTGCCAAAGGTCTTCGAGAGCTTACCAGGCGTAATGGATACCATGGAGCCCTCAAAAAACTTACGCCGGGTGAAGTGGAAGAATTCTTGGCTGAACAGGCGGTCCAACTTGTAGAGAAGCCTTTGACCATGGGCGATAAGGTTGAGTCAGTCGTAAGCAAGGTTGATCAAGCTTCAGGGTCGCTGGAGGTCAGGATCGGCCGCTTGACGGGACTAATCAAGAACGAGGAACTCAAATGGGCCCTGCCAAAGGTTAGCCATATTGGCGGCGTGTTCGCCAAAGGGGACGTCCTTCTGACACGAGCCCTGTCAAATGACCCTACGACCGGAAATTGGTTATTCTCGCTCGAACAGGAGCCAAAAGAACAAGCGGCCCTGCTTTGTGTGGATATATCCACGGGGACGGTTAAGGCCATGGTTGGAGGCCGGGATTTTCGCAAGTCGCAGTTCAACCGGGCCGTTCAGTCGCGGCGCCAGCCCGGCTCCGCTTTCAAGCCAATAATATACACCGCGGCCATGGATAACGGTTTCACGCCGGCTTCCATTATTATTGATTCACCGATAGTTTATGATGATTTCCTGCATATGCGACGGTGGAAGCCTCGTAACTACGATACAAAGTTCCACGGACCTACCATGCTCTATACAGCGCTAACCAAGTCCCGGAATGTTATCACCATCAAACTCCTCAACAGGCTGGGTTTGAGACCGGCCATAAATTACGCCCGCAAGATGGGAATCACTTCACCGCTCAATCCCGACCTGTCACTGGCCCTGGGTTCATCAGGTGTATCTCTTTATGAACTGGTGACCGCTTATACCGCGTTCGCCAGATTAGGTGAAAGGATCGATCCGATATTCATCACCCGGATTGAGGACCGTCACGGGCGGGTAATCGAGGAATTCACTCCAAAGGTCGAGGAGGTAATCAGTCCGCAAACGGCCTATGTCATGCTCTCCCTACTAAAAAGGGTGGTAACTCATGGTACGGCCAGATCCATCAGGGCTCTGGACCGCCCGGTGGCCGGGAAGACCGGCACAACCAATGACCTGGCCGATGCCTGGTTCATTGGTTTTACTCCCGATTATTTGACTGGCGTTTGGGTTGGTCGGGATGAAATGGAACGAATGGGGGACGAAGAGACCGGCGCCAGGGCAGCCGCCCCAATTTTTTTACAATTCATGAAAGAATTGCTCAAAGGTACCCCGGTCTGGGATTTCGAAGTACCTCCGGGCGTGACCCTTGCTCACATCAATCCCCGTACCGGTCATGAGGTAGAAACGGAAACTGATGATTCGGTTCAGCTATATTTCAAAGATGGCACTGTCGGACCCGGTATTTCCGAGGTAGAGGTCACCCTGGATTCGAAATCCGATGCCTCAGATGATATTCTGAATGAAAAAGATCTTTAATACGGTGGTCTCGGAATCTCCTCAAATAAAATCAACTCCCATTGAAAAAATACTCGGTCCTGATGGATTGCTGTCATCATCCTGGAATGGTTACGAATACAGACCGGGCCAGGTCGAAATGGCTGAAAAGGTGGCCTCGGCCTTTGAAAACGATGACATGGTTTTAATCGAGGCTGGAACCGGTACGGGCAAGACTCTGGCCTATCTCCTCCCAACCCTCCTCTCCGGTAAAAAAACAATTGTTTCAACCGGAACCAAGAACCTCCAGGAACAGATTTTCGAAAAAGATATTCCTTTCATTCGCCGGTTTCTCGGCCGTGGGTTCAAGGCGGCCTGCCTGAAAGGCCGGGAGAATTACCTCTGTTTATATCGGTATAAAGCTTTCCTTCAAGAACCGGTGTTTGAGCTCCCCGGAGAAACTGTTTACCTGAAGGCCTTGGAAGAATGGGCGAATTCTACAGAGACCGGTGACCGGTCTGAATTGTCCGAGCTTCCGGAAGAGTTTTCTACCTGGTCGCTGTTATCCGCCTCAGGTGACCGCTGTCTCGGCGGAAAATGCCCTGATTATCAGGACTGTTTTATCCAGAGAGCCAGGCGGGTCGCGGCGGCGGCCGATTTGGTGGTCGTCAACCATCACCTTTTCATGGCCGATCTTGCCATCCGGGAATCGGGTTTTGGCGAGGTGATTCCCAATTATGAGGCCGTGATTTTTGACGAGACCCACCAGTTAGAGGATGTCGCCACACAATATTTTGGTATGTCGGTCAGTTCTTACCGCTTACACGAGTTAAGGCGTGACTCAGACCGGGTGCTCCGCCAGACCCGGCAGATGAATCCTCTGTTAGATCGAATCCTGGCCTCCTTGAAGAATCAGACTGACACCCTGGTTCAAAGATTTTTTACCGAGGAAGGCGAGTTCGAGCTGGCGGATGATAACAATCGTACCGCGGATGGTCTGAATGAATTTGGATTAGAGATCGTATCCAGTTTAGACGGTCTTGCCTCAGCACTTGATGTGGTAAGAAATGGAAATGAGGAGATCGAAGCCATTATCCGGCGCGCCCGGACACTCGGCCGGGAGCTGTCTTTCATCCTGGACGGAAAAGACACCAGTTTTGTTTTTTGGGCTGTCAGAAAAGGTGGGGGCCTCCTCCTGCGGGCCTCACCATTGGAAGTGGGTCCTTTTCTTCAGGAAAAGTTGTACTTTCAAGGTTTAACCCTGGTTTTTACCTCAGCCACCATGACTGCTGATCGGAGTTTTGATTATTTCAAGGAAAGACTCGGACTGTTACCCGAAATCGAGGGATTTATATTCGATTCTCCGTTCGATTACGCCGAGCAAACCCTGCTGTATGTTCCTGGCCGCCTGCCGCCGCCGCAAAGCCCGGATTTCCTGACCGGGCTGGTCGCTGAAATTGAGAAGCTGCTGAAATTAAGCCGTGGCAGGGCCTTTGTGCTCTTCACTTCGTACCGCAACATGAATTACGCGGCTAAGGAGCTTTCCGGCCGGTTGTCCTGGCCTTGCCTGGTTCAAGGGCAGGCGCCTCGTTCTGTGCTGATCGACCAATTTCGGAAAGAAACTGATTCAGTACTTTTTGCCACCCATAGTTTTTGGCAAGGCGTTGATGTGCCGGGCGAAAGTCTTTCAGCCGTAATAATTGACAAACTACCTTTCACCCCGCCGGACAGGCCTCTATTTAAGGCTCGGTTGCAGCGCCTCGCCAATGAGGGCCGAGATCCTTTCATGTCCTACCAGGTTCCGGAAGCCATTATTACGCTCAAGCAGGGTCTAGGCCGTCTCATAAGGTCAAATTCGGATCGCGGCCTCCTGGCTGTCCTTGATACAAGGATCATGAGCCGGGGGTATGGCCAGAAGTTCTTACGATCCCTGCCGGCCAGTCCCATGACGATGGACCTGGAAGAGGTGCGTGTATTCCTCGATAGGCAGTCTATCGTGAATCCGGCTGTTTAGATTATTCGATTAATACTTCTATAAGAGATAGGCTCAGGACTGGTCAAGCGCGGCCAGTTCCTTCTTCTTTTCTGCGATAAGGCCTTCCAACTCCTCCAACCTCTGAAGGTGGCCGGGTTTGATGCTGTGAGGGGGCAAATTCTGCTCTAACTGTTCATATTCAGCTTCGAGGTCTCTCAATGCTACTTTTATCTTATCAGCCTTGCTTTTGGTCGATATTTTAATCATAACCGCCAGGAATCTCTATAGTACCGCAACTGCCGTCTACGCAGGCTTTGGTCGAAACATCTATACTTGGTTGCGGGGATGAACCTTTGACAGCATGGTTAGTCACGCTGAGAACCCTTTGAAGGTTCTCACCCTTACATTC
>JAZGHI010000467.1:0-3009 GCA_036480955.1 Candidatus Adiutricales bacterium | reverse complement strand
GTTAAACCGCCGGCCCACGCAGTGAGAATTTACCAGGCTCCGCCGGTGGTCAGTGATTTGAAAATCACTCTCCCTCGGCCTTCATGTACTGCATGGTTCCATCCTGGATCACGGCCACCTTGGCCTCGGCCGGAAAATCTTTTTCCAGAATTTCCAATACCTGGGGCCAACTCTTGACAAATACGGCGTCGTCGTTGTGACAGATCATGTCCAAGCTGGTGCGATCGGGATGCGGCGCCATCACGATGAGTTTTTTCAACAGCCGGGGTATGAAGCCCGGGTCCCGGTGAGTGTGGTGCCGGCCGCCGTAATCACTGCCCCAGGACCGAAAAACATAATGCGGAACCTGGCCTTCCGGAGCGTCGGAGATGAGTACCGCCGTTCCTTCACCGCGCGTTACAATTCTCAGACCCAAAATCAGGGCAATGACGGATTCGCTGGCTTTGGCGTAGGTGTTGCAAACGGCCAGGTCATACCCCGCGGAAGAAGGTATGGCGTAATGGTGGACGGCCTCTTCTATCCCGGCATCGAGTACGGCCCGGGATGGACCGGCGTACAGATCGGTTATCTCGGCCCGGCGATTAACCAGGACGTCCACAACGTAGTTCAAGCCCACCATCTCGGCCGCGGCCTCACATTCAGGTCTCAAAACGTTGTTCTGATAATTGCCCAGGCCGCCTCTGTTGGGATTGGTGTGCAATTGATTATGAAACTGTACAATGGTCTCAATTCCGGCCACACCCGGCAGGATCAGTTTGGCCCCGCCGCCGAATCCGACTTGGGGATGAGGAGTGATACACCCGATGGCGATTTTCAAATCGCAGGATAAAAATTCCTGATTGAACCAGAGTTCAACCCCGGTGGGAGTTCGCCCCACGCGCTTGGTGTGCTGGAAAGGATCATGGTTGTAAATGCGGTACTTCTCCACGATTTCCTCACCCAGTTTTTTCCGGGTGTTTATCATGTCGTATGTTCCGTGGGAGCCAAGACCCCATATAAAACGAATCTGGTTCTCTTTCAGGCCGGCTTCATGCAGGCATTCCAACACATGGGGAGCGATTTCCTTCACCCGCGTGGGTCTGGTCATGTCGTCAAAAACGATAACCGCCTGGTTTTTACCCTGGGCCAGTTCCACCAAGGATGGCCCTTCGACCGGTTGATTGATCTTTTCCTTTATTTGATCCGAACTGAGGCCGGGTTTATCGAATCCCGGTGAGTTGAGATTTGTCACTTCCCATCGGTCGGGGAAGGTCAATTCCTTTTCCTCGTTTTCGTACCAGAGTCTGGAGGGAACTGAAATTTTTTGCATCATTTTCTCCTAGGCTTGGAATGAGCTGGATTTATATAAAGCGTCATAAGTATTTGCGTATATGATTTTCATAAACTTTGATAATCCATAAGATATAAAGTATATCATCGGTAATTTACATTGACGCTGTGTATAATTTATAAAATATAATCAGAGATTCCGCCGGATATTTTACTTAGGTTACTCCCGCCTGGTTTTTCCGGTGAGACTTTTTTCCTTAGAAACAATTACTGGATGAACTTACTGACCAGACTTTCTTTATCCGATGTCTGGACTATGGCCATCACTTCTTCCACCGGCACCCGATACTTTTCCAGTTTAGCGTTGGCCGAGATGAGGTTAAGGGAAATACTCGGATCGTCGGGAATATCCACGACCCCGGAATTCAGGTGCAGTTTAAAAAGGGCGGCGGTGTCTTCCTTTTTGCCGATGCAGATTTTCAAGCAATTTCCGCAATATTCGGTTCCGTTGGTGAGAACCATTTCCGCCATCTCCTTGGGATGCCTCAGCAGACGGTCGGCCTCCAGGAATTTGCTGAAAAATTCCCGGCGGTCAGTGGGCCGGGTAAGATCGTTGTAGGCCCAGGTGCCCACGGTACGATCTCCAATCTGGTAATGATGGCCGCTCAGTCCGGCGCAACCCCAGGCGCACCGCAATCCCTCCAGCTTCTGGTGAGTATACTCTTTACCCTCCATGATGAATGAAACCTGGACTTCGTGGTTCATGGCCTGCTCGGGACATATCTTGAGACAGGTCTTGCATCCGTGGCAGGGATTTGCTTCGTCGCTCACCATGGGATCGGGCTTTAGTTCCGCTTCTGTTATGACCGAGGCGATGTGAACGGAAGCGCCGTATTGATTATTTACAAAATTAGACGACAGGCCCAGTCTTCCCAGCCCCGCGGCCATGGCCGCGTGTTTGTGGGAGAAGTCGGGCCGGCCCCGCATGACATTATAATACCCGTTTTGGGCAATGAAGACCGATTTGTGCCCCTGCCTTTCCAGCCAGCGTGACAACTGGTGAGAGATTCGGTCCAGTTCCTCTGTGGCCAGTTGATCCTGCAGGACCAAAGGCCTGCGATTCTTCTTGCTGAACCAGGCCTCCAAAGCGCCCCGGTTCATGGCAATGCCAAAGGCGATGACCGACCGGAATTCGGGCAGAAGGTTTTTGGGATCGGAAAAGGGCGGAGCACCATCAAAACGGGTATTCGGCGCAATACCCACAAAATCGGCCCCCATATCCATTACACGGTCTTTTAATTCCTGTTCTAATGACATGACAAACCTCCTGGTAAAATACTTAGGTTTTTTTTAAGGATTGACTTGTGTAACTGAAAGCTTTTTACTATTTTCACCCATATTATTCCAGGCAGGTTACCCGGTCAACAGGTAATTCAGTCTCGAGTGTCGAATCTGGTCCCGGAATTTGTAAAGACATTTGTTTTCAGTTTAATTGAGTTGACCGGGAGACATCTCTGCTGTTTCGGCAGGCTTTACCGTAGAGAAGAAGTGGAGGCCATTTAAGGCCGGATTAGATGCGGCTTGCCCCAAGGTTTTTCTTGACAACGAAAATATTCTCTGTAATTATTTAGTGTACGAAGAGATTTACGGGGCTTGATTGAATTCTTATTTCAAATTGTTAGCCATGCCTGTGGAATGTCCTGTCAGGAGATGCTTACACATACTTCGAGACCTCTGCAA
>JAZGHI010000466.1:0-2346 GCA_036480955.1 Candidatus Adiutricales bacterium | reverse complement strand
CGGGAAATCCGGCTCCATAAATAGTCATACCCATCCGGAAGAATTGGGCGGTCTGAAGGCTGGGCCACTTTCCTTTACCCCAGATGAGCCCCTCTACAATCGTATCGGGCGCTTCAAACTCCATTTGTGACATCTGAAACGCGGATAGAATCTGGATACCGATGGAAAAATCACCGAACACATCATGGTTTCCAGCGTTCATTGACGGGTCACTGTGTTTAAGAATGAAGGTTATGTTAAAGGCGTTTTTCAAGTAGGCGAGAGGATCGCTGGCCATCTTTGATACGTTCCTGCCACTGGAATGAAGCACACTCTCCCAGACACCCTTTTTCCCGAATTCTTCATAGGTAACAATACCATCACTATCTTCGTCATAAGCTTTAAAGAAATTTTCCTTGATGGAAGAGCCTGTTAATTCGTCCAAAGCCTCCATATATGCGACGGCAGTCCGCTGCATATCCCAGGGGAACTTCTGTACGTCAAAAAAAAGGGTTTCAGTAATCAAGTCCGCGAATTTACCATCACGGCTAGTACCCAGGTGCTCCATCAGCGAGACTATGGGTAAATCAGTAACAGCATCATGGCCGTGAACATAATATTTCCTTTGGCCAAGGCCCCGCTCTTCCGCCTTTTTGAAACAGATATCACGAGATAATGGACAATCATACCCCGTTTCAGTGACTATACTCTTACCACCCACCCTCGGTATTGGCACGGCCTGTGGAAAGAATCCGCCTGTCCCGTCATCCATTTTTGTTTTTAGGGCTTCGTCTATAGGAACATTACTGAACATATATCGAGCGCATAAGAGATCGGCGGCGACGGGGTCCAGACCGGCCACGACCAGACCTTCCGGCGTTCGCAGGCCCATACTAGAACCGGTATGATCTAAATTGATGGCCTCAATTCCATCAACCACGTGTATCATAAAGATGTCCTGGCCGCTCACGGCTTTGATGATATCAATCATGGTGGCGGTGATACCGCCGGTCTTGTTCACCATGTATTCTCCTGACGAGTCCCTTTTCGGAAGGCTGGTATCTGGGTCAAGGTCCGCAACCCAGACTCCGTGAGGGATACCACCCTTCATTCCCGGAACTTGATCCCGGGGCACGCTGTAATCCCATTTTCGACTCCCCCCGGCGGCATACTGCATGGGATACAGTCCGATGCCCAGGTTCTTTATAATATTAGTGAAAAGAGCGATGGCGTGGACCTTGAATTTCGGAACATTTACCAGGATGCAGCCGGGATATGCTTTTATGTCGTCAGCGTCTTCAGGGTCACCGCCGATTATGGCTTTATGCAGGGCGATGCTCTGGTAATTTATTCCACCAGGAACCTGGACTTCCCGGCCTCTTGATGGGTCGTCGGAGATTTGATTTAGATCATAAACCATCAGTTTATCAGGGGCCTTTCCCGGAGGAATATAAACACCCGAAACACTTTCCTCAAAACCCTGCATTGGATCATCGACGGCCCCCTGGTCAAGATTTTCGGCCAAATATTTACGCACGAAATAAAACCCCCACCCGCCGTAAAATTCTCCGGATTTCCCTTCCAAAGCCGCCTCCACCGTCACTTTTTTACCTTCAGGATGTATCATTGAATAAGAACCAGCTATGACCGGCATGAGCGTCGCCGCCTCGCCCAATGACATCTGGTGATAACTCACCCTGAGTTTGTCGTGAAACCACCTCATCAGGGCCGCTATGAAGGACCATTCCGTGCATGAAGTGCTTATCGGACCGGGTCCGTGGGTTTGGGGATCAATGTTCTGGACACCCACAAGATTGGGTTTAAAGAGCAGCTTCTGCCCTTGTTTCAGCCTGGATTCTATCTCTTGGGCCAAGTTTGTTTCATCGATCAACGGAGATAGAGCGTGGCCGATATGCGTATAGGTGTAATCGATTTTAGCCGTGATCTGTTCCCAAGCAGTTACCTCAGAATCGTTTATAAATTTTTGAAGCAACTCACCTACACCTTCATAGGATTTCTCCACGTCTAAACGGGCAACTCCAATTACTGAGCCCTCTGAATCGATTTCATGTGTACCTATGGGTGAATCAACCCTCTGTCCCTCGATGTTTGCCATGCCCATCCTCCTTAATAATCAGGATACATGTAAAAAAATTTACCCACTAAACCGACTGTAAGTTTCACCGCGAATTTTACCTTTTTAATAAAACTAAAACTCCTTGATACGGGTGGAGAATTCTGTTGGGATTGTTTTCTTTAAGCCAAAAAGCCAATGTTGATTCTAATTGTTCCTAATTTTCAGCCAGATTAACTAAACAGACCCGGCTTGTCAAAGAGATTACGGCACTGGCGGCATTCCGGTAATGA
>JAZGHI010000465.1:0-3366 GCA_036480955.1 Candidatus Adiutricales bacterium | reverse complement strand
AAGAAAAACTTTAAAGTAGTCCGGCAGCTTTTCATAATCTCCCATTAAATGGTCCTCTTTAAATTGCATCAGTCCAACCTTGCCCACCGCTCTGGCCGCCGCTGAACGCGTGTGATGGTCGAAAAAGCTTAATTCACCAAGCGATTCACCTTCACGAATATGATCAATAATCACTTTTTTTCCTCCAACCGTTCGGTATATTTCAACTTCACCATAAGCTACAACATATACCCAGCCGCTAACTGTTCCCTCTTTAAAAATGAGTTCACCGTCTTCGTAGGTCTCGGCCTGTTCCAAGAGCTCAGCAAACATTTTTTCTTCGAATTTCATAAGGTATTCAACCCCCCTTTCAAAAAGACTGAAATCAGGTCGGACACACACCGGCAACTCTGATGGGATTAAACCCAACAGAAATACCTGATTCTGAATAAATTTATTCGCGCCCCTAGGCAATGGTTGTCATGACTTCAAGGATCAGGATTTATAAACCATTTCTGTCGCTATGGCTGTTTATTTCCTTTCCAGCATTGAGGACCATGACCGAATCGAGTTCTTTTACCTATTTTACCATAGAAATTATCTGAAGTCTTAATATTTGGCCGTGGGAAAAAAAATATTGGCCTGGCCGGTTGATTCTGGGTTAAGCACGGCTTTGGATATTACCCCCCCAGATGGACTTAAAATGTCAAATTGAATGGTTACAGGCGGAAATTAGATTATGAGGTGGGGGCAAGATCTTAGGCCTACGAGTAGAAGCCTACAACAATCACATGCGTGCATCAGCTGGAAGCTTGAGCTTGGTCGAACCTGATTATGACTATCTCTGATATAAGTAACCTACTGGAAGTTCAAATAGTGGATCTTACCTCTTTAGTTTATATGACCCAATTCCATCTTTGGCTTTTCAACCGGAAGGTTAATGTGGCTATCGCTCCGGTTTAATTTAAAGGATAGTGGTATAAAGAGCCATTTAACATAGCGATTAAACCTTAGCCGGTTCCTGGTAAAATCCTGGTTTAAGCAGCAGGCAGAGCGGGATTGCCAACAGGAAGATAAAGCCGGATAGCACAAAAGCATCCTGAAATCCCAACACCTGGGCTCGCAGGAATATTTCTCTTATGGGAACTCCCAGCCCAATGTACTGCTCCCCTCCAAGCGGCATGACCGGCGACTGCCTGCCGAGGGCTTGAGTCATATGTTGTGAAAGGTGGGTAAACATCTTTGAGTTTACTCCTATCTGTTCGCTCAGACGAGAGGAATGGTTTACTATTGAATTTGAAATCGATGTGTTGAGCATGGAGATACCAAAAGAGCCGCCCAGACTCATACCAACGCTCAGAAAGCTTGTGGCTGTGGGAACCATGGCCAGGGGAACGGAGTTGATGGCCACGGCCATAAGCGGAGCCATCATAAAGGCAAATCCGATTCCCCGGAATAATTGAGGGACGAAAATTACGGCTTTGCCGGAAAGCGGGTCCAACTGGTAGTAGGCCATGAGAGAAAGTCCGGCGGTCAATGCGCCGCCCACCGAAAGCCAGCGGGCATCATAACGGTCAGACAATCTTCCGGCTATAGGCATGGCCACGGCCATCGTTATGGGCACAGGCATCATCCAGAGCCCACTCATTACAGGTGTAAAACCCGAGAGGTTCTGAAAAAACAGAGGAAGAAAAAACATCCCGCCAAAAAGCCCTACCGACCGCACGATGGACAAGGCCATACTAAAGGAATAGTTGCGGTATTTAAAAATGCTCAAATCAAGAATCGGGTGCTTAGTCGAGGCTTCGATAGCCAGAAACATAGTCAGTCCGATAATGGCGAAAGCTGAATTGGTTACTATGTAAGTGGAAGTCCACCCCTTTTCCTGTCCATCCGAGAAGGCCAGTAGTCCACCGATTAGGCTCATGGACAGAAATAGATAACCCCACCAATCAAAGGGTCGGCGAACACTGGGAACAGACGAGTCGTTTTTTATGAGAATCGTCCCCATGATGAGAGCAAGAAGACCGAAGGGCACGTTCAGAGAAAAAACCGCGCGCCAGCTGAACCATTCGGTCAGATATCCGCCGAGTGTCGGACCCAAGGCCGGCCCCACCATTATACCCATGGAATAAATACCCATGGCCCGGCCCCGTTCCTCAGGCTTAAAAAGAAGGGCTACAATGGCCATTCCCGCAGGCATCATGGCTCCTCCTCCAAAAGCCTGAATAACCCGGGCGACGATTAGCGAGTTAAAATCCCAGGCCAGGGCGCATGCGGCCGTGCCGGCGGTGAAGAGGGCCAGGGCGGCGAGATAAAACGCCTTGTGGCCAAAGCGGTTCACCATCCACCCCACCAGGGGCATGGCCACGGCTGAGGCAAGCATAAAACTTGTGGATATCCATTCGGCCTGGTCCCGGCCTATCCCAAAGGTACTCATGATTCGGGGAATGGCTACATTTACCACGCTGGAGGTCAGGAGGGAGGTAAAAGACCCCAGCATCAGGACGCCGAGGACCATCCAGCGGTAGGAGTCGGAGGAAGATTGGCTATTCATGGAAAGCAGTAGAAAACGAAATAGTACTTCCGTAGTTCTCCTTATTTCGGATTTCCAATCTCAATCACCACCTAATTCTTGGGGATCCTTTGGAAATCCCTTCAGAGCCTGATAGAATTAAATCGATCGGTTTCGTTGGATTAGAATAGCCAGACAGGTTGGAAATGTCAAATTGAATGGCTACCGGTGGAAATGCGATGAAAGCGGGGACTACATCTATGACAGGCGGCTGTCAACTCATAATGATGATCCGTAGGCTGCCATTACGAGTCGATTTGTCCGATCATCTCCCTTGGTGGCGCTCAAAAACGAACGAATACGTGCATTGAACGTAACTTGTCGCGCCTCAGGGATCCATTCGTATGCAAACTAATTCTGGCCCTGTCCTTACTACAGATCACTTGCCAGTATGCCAGCTTTTCCAATCTAACGGGTTATTTTCGAAAACCTTTGTTTAAATTTCGGGATGTTGAATTGTACCCCATTAACAATCTCTGAAATTTTCCGGTTCTGAAACGTGACCAAAGATATCTTTTCCGCTAGCCACCGCTGTTTTGGCCTTTTGAGCAGCGGCCTGGGTTACAAAATGCCTCTCTTTCTTGTTCAAGGCTTGAATTTTCCTCAAAGATGCCGCATAGTTCTCCGGAGTTTACAATAAATCAATTTAAAACCGGTCTTATTTTAAATCCCCGGTCTTAGCGAGGCCGTTACCTTAGGAGCTGAATAATGAATGAAAGACGGAAATCAATTTTAATTACCGGCGCGGCCAGCGGTATCGGCCGGGCCACAGCCGTTTTGTTCGCTGAAAAGGGCTGGTACGTAGGCGCGGT
>JAZGHI010000464.1:0-2707 GCA_036480955.1 Candidatus Adiutricales bacterium | reverse complement strand
CGGAGGGTTTCTTGAGAAAGCCGATTGATAACGATGTCTTTCTGGCGACCGTTAATAGAATCCTGGAAAAATCTGTTGAAAAGTAACCGCGGCCTAACCTGAGACGGTCATTTTATTGGTATTCTTGGTTAAAAAGCTTCTTCTTCGAAGGCATTATCTGCTTACTCCCCAATTTATATGAAAGGTATTTTCATCCTGAAGCTGATTTATTTCATTTAGATAAGGAAAAAGCCACGCGTTGATAAAAGACGACCAAAAAAGGGAAACTCTGGGCATGGACAGCGTCTACCACAATTATTTTGACGAGATGCCTTGTTTTGTCTCCATTCAGGACCAAGACCTGCGCATCCAAGACTGCAATCGGCTTTTTAAGGACCACTTTGGGGCGAAGGTAGGAGAATATTGCTATGCAGTCTATAAAGGACGGATGAGCAAATGCGATAACTGTCCCATCGAGGATACCTTCCTGACCGGTAAACCCCAGCAGAGTGAAGAGATACTGACAAATCTAAAAGGTGAGGAAATTCCGGTACAGGTTTACACTTCGCCTATTTTTAATGACAAAGGTGAAGTGGAATGTGTTCTGGAAATTTCTTCGGATATTTCCAGAGTAAAAAAAATCCAAAAAAAGTTGTATAATACCCAAAAACAATTACAGCAATTTTTCGATGAGGTCCCCTGCTATTTAACGATTCAGGACCGGGATCTAAAAATTACAACTACTAACAGGCGATTCAGGGAAGATTTTGGCAGCGGGGGAGGGACCTATTGCTACGAACTCTATAAACACCGCGATGAACCCTGCCTTGAATGCCCGGTAGCCAGAACCTTTGAGGACGGCCGCTCACATCAGAGTGAAGAAGTAGTAACCGCAATTTCGGGGGATCAGTATGATGTCCTCGTTTCCACAGCGCCTTTGCGCGATGACGACGGCCAAATCTCCCATGTTCTCGAGATCTCGACCAATATAACGGAATTAAGACAACTTCAGGACCAGTTGACGTCACTCGGCCTTCTGGTCGGGTCCATCTCACATGGCATTAAGGGGCTTGCCTCGAGTTTGGACGGGGGCATATATATGATGAGCACCGGCTTTGAAAAAAATGACAGGCCGAGAATTGATAAGGGCTGGGATATTGTCAAGCGAAACGTTGACCGAATTCGGAGCATGATATCAGATATCCTTTACTACACCAAGGATCGTGAATTGGAATATGAGACCGTGGATATTTTTCAATTCATGACGGATATTTCATCGATGATGGAAAATAAAGCCAATAACTTTAATGTCAATTTCAAATATAATTTTGAATCCGACCTGGGAAAATTTACTGTCGACGCTACGGCCATACGTACCGCGTTAGTAAATATCCTGGAGAATTCTTTTGACGCGTGCCGGAAAGATCTCAGCAAGCCCTCTCACTATGTCCATTTCCACGTTAAGGCCGATGAGGATCGAAAGGCGATAGTAGTAAATGTTATCGATGACGGTATTGGAATGGATCGAGAAACGCGGGAAAAAATATTCAGCCTGTTTTTTTCATCAAAAGGCCCTGAGGGGACAGGACTGGGCCTGTTTATCGCGAACCAGATTATAAAAAAACACAGCGGATCAATTGATGTGTCAGCCAAGCCTGGGGAAGGGGTTCATTTTCAGATTATTATCCCCAAAAATTCTGAATTGAGACCTCTGCAAAACGAGTAATTTGAGGTCAAATCGCTTTTCGGCGGGAACACAAAAATTTAAGCTGCAGGAATACTTGTAGTATTTCGAGGACTAAAGCCACTGCAGACGAAGCCGAAGTGGCAGCTCAAAATTCGAGCGCGACAAAGAGTTGGGCCAAAGGACGAAGTTTTGTAGAGGTCTCAAATTTGATATTCCAAACCCCGATAGTAACGCGTAGAGTCTATATCTGTCCCCCCCAAATAACTTCTTAATTGTTTTACGCTCCCAGGATTTCATTGACTTTCGCCAACAGTTCGGACGTATCAATGGGTTTTTCCATGTAAGCCGCCGGCGGCTGGACTTTTTTGCGCGTATGGATAAATTTCTTGAAATCCATGGTAATACCGGTGATTATTATAATCGGAATGTCTTTGGTTTCTTCGGTTTCCTGAATATTGCGAAAAGCCCTGACCCCCGATTCTTCCGGCATGGTGATATCAAGGGTTATCAGGTCAGGGTGTTGCTCTCTGGCAATCTTGAAGCATTCCTTTCCATCAGCCGCGCACGTTACCTCAAAGCCGTTATCCCGAAGAAAAGTAGCCAAAAAAGTCAAGGTATCTGGTTCATCATCCACAACAAGTATCTTTTTGGGGCCTTCATTCATTGTTAAATCTCCCTCTTTCTCTATCAATATGTAAAAGTTTTATCATGCTATATAAACAGGCCGAAGGTTCGTGCCGGAATGTGCCAGAAATAGTATTGTTCTTTGTTGTACACAGCGTCAATGTAAATTACCGATAGTGAACTTTATATCTTATGTATTATCAATAAGTTAAGAACTTCATGCGCGCAAATACTTATGACGCTGACTATAATGCCTAGCGCCGGTTTTTAGGTGGAAATCCTAGAAGAGACCTCTGCAAAACGAGTAATTTGAGGTCAAATCGAGGAGCACGAAAATTTAAGCCGCAGGAATACTTGTAGTATTTCGAGGACTTAAATTCGAGCGCGACAAAGAGTTGGGCCAAAGGACGAAGTTTT
>JAZGHI010000463.1:0-3739 GCA_036480955.1 Candidatus Adiutricales bacterium | reverse complement strand
GGTCACAAAATTAGCCAGGGATTCAGCCGAGGGCCGGGCTTCTCCCAACCAGATATGGGTGATGGCCCCGGCCTCGATGAGCGGGTGGAACAAACCCTCAACTTTGACACGTTCGATAGGATTCATGCTTGAGCTAATGTTGAAGAGGGTGGAGTTGGTGTAATAGATTTCATCCTGGTCGAAATCACCTTTGATTACTTCCCGGGCCTGTTCGGGGAAATGTTCCATATCCAGTTTGGCGAAACGATAAGCCGTGCTTTCAGCCGGGGTCTGCTCCAGCACGAAATGCATGCCGTGTTCGTCACGATATTTATCGGCCAGTACTTTCATCTCGGCGATGACCTTCAAACCGAACCTAATGGCCTCGTCCGATTCGTGCAGTTCGCTTCCGGTAAAGTACTCCACCATCTCGTTAAGACCCACCATGCCGATAAGGTAGCTGACCCGGTGCATTCTAAGATATGCCTGTCCATCCCGGTCCATCCCCAGAAGCGCCAGCGGACCCTTCTCTCCAGCTTCGAGAAGTTGTTCGATGAAGGCTTTTTTACGCAAATGTGCCCGAACGGCCAGGCTGACCCGTTCCCTGAGGAGGGCCATCAGCCTGGTCTCGTCTCCCTCAGCCTGGAAAGCCAGGCGCGGCAGATTGATGGTCACATTTTGCAGGGCCGAGTAGCGCATCCGCCAGGGGCTCTTGGCGTCTTCGAGATCACTTTCCTCCAATTTGAACGACAGGCGGCAGCACTCAGATATTTTCGCCGTGTTATCCCGATCGAAAATAAAATAAGTGTTCCCCTTTTCCGCCGCCACCTGGCAGATCAGGTCCAGGAACTCCTCGTGTCCCGAAGTTTTGAAAAATTTTTCAGTGATATGGACCAGTGGTTTGGGGAAGAAGAAAGGCCGGCCGGCCCCATCTCCTTCCAGGTAGACCTGAAACAGGGCTTTTACGAAACGCTGGGCCTGTTCCTTAAAATCTCCGTAGGTCAAATAAGGTTTCTCATCCCTCATCGCCGAATCGGGATTTTCCACATATTCTCCCCCCGGACCGATGGCCGGTACGTCTTCGAAATGATCCGGAACCTCCCAGTAGAGGTTAATGTCCGAAAAAATCGCCTGGCCGCCACGAGCCACGGCTTGTTGCGAAAATTCGAAGATAAGCATCTGGGCCAGCTGTTTGACCTGCCGGTCATCAAGCTCGATCAGATAAGGAGCGAAGAAGAGGTTCACTGCATCCCACCCTATGGCTCCCGCAAAATTTGATTGCAGGGCTGCGGCGAATTTGACCATGTGGGCCAGGAGAACCTCCGCGTGACGGGCTGGTTTGGCCAGGGACAGGGCGTTAGGTAAGGAGAGTCCGAACTTTTTGATATATTCCAACGATTGACCAGAACAGTAGGGACGGTCTATAAATCCCAAGTCGTGGAGATGGATGTCCCCGGCCAAATGGGCATCACCTATATCCTGGTCAAATACGTCGAGGAAGGCAAATTCTTTCTTTATATTCTCGGCCAGCGTCAGATTGGTCGCTTCCGGGCCGTGTGGAATGTTGGCGTTCTCTTTGTTTTGCTGTAAAATCAACTGCCTGACGTCATGGATCGGCATACCCAGCCGGGTATGCATCCGGCGTTCCTCTTCCAATCCCCGTTCGATAAGCTTGGCGTTGACTATTTCCCTGACCAGAGGGGCGGAAACATATTTTATCTTTGAATTCTGTATGAAATCCTCGACCTCCCGGCCGATTATTTCCGCGGTTCCACGATCGATCTTGGTCTCCTGGAGAAGGACGTCCACGATTCTTGCGCGGTCCCAGTTCCTGAGTTTATCGTCGGACAACCGGACAAACATAGCCAGATCCGTGGAATCCTCAGTCCTGTTTTCAATCCTCCCGGTCTCGACCGGAGCGAGACCCGTTTGTTCACCACTGGTCATTAAAAAACCTCAATTACAAAGAGATAGAGTGTCCCTATTAAATTTTTTGCCTATATTGTGTTAATTTCAATGTTGGCCACTATATATTGTGCCTATTACCCTGTCAAGGTTTTTTATAAAAATAATTAAGGTTTCTTGAAAATGAAAATTCCGGCCTGATTAGAATAGCTTGGAGTCCTTTACCAAACCGAATGACCTTAAGGCGAAAGAAAAAATCCAGACCGGTGGAGCCTGCTCCGAAAGTGAGACCTTCCGCATATTCTTGTCATTTATCGCACCAGGCCTTATAGTTAAACGAGGTCTCAAACGTAAATAATCTCAAGGTCCGGAGATTAACCATGAATTCACCAATCAAAAAACAGTTGACTTTGCTAGCCTTTTTTTTCCTGGTCTTTTTTTCAACAGCCGCCGGCGCCCAGGAGCCCGTCACTTACCGCCTGTCCAATGGGCTGGAGGTGATTCTTCTGGAAAATCACCGCGCCCCTGTGGTGTCGATGCTGGTCTGGGTGAAGGTCGGCAGCGCATCAGAGGGGCCGGAAGAGATAGGTCTGGCCCATATCATGGAACATATGCTCTTTAAAGGGACCACCACCAGGGGGCCAGGGGAGATCGCTCAGGAAATTGAAGCCGCGGGAGGGTACATAAACGCCTATACCACTTATGACCAGACGGTTTATTACGTCGATCTGGCCAGCCGCTTCACGGCCAAGGGGCTCGACGTTCTGGCGGACATGCTTTTTAATCCGTTTTGGGACCTGAATGAATTTTTGAGAGAAAAAGAGGTGGTACTCGAGGAGTACAGGCGTAATCTGGATAATCCATCCAGGCGTCTGTCCAAAGCCCTTTTTAGATTGGCTTACCGGGTTCACCCTTATGGCCGCCCGGTCATTGGTTCGGTCGAGGCCCTTAAAGGCCTGACGCGTGATGCGGCCTTAAAATTTCAGGCTAAATATTATAAGCCGGAAAACATGTTTCTGGTATTGGCTGGAGATTTTGACCCGGACGAAGTCAAGTCTGAAATTGAAAACACTTTCGGCAAGGCCAAACCTGGGAAGGTCGAAAAGCCGCCGCTGCCGGCCGAACCAAATCAGACCAAAGCGCGAGTCGCGGTGTTGGGTGAAGACGTAAAAGACGCCCGCCTGGCCCTGGCCTTTCATATCCCGGACGTAAAACACGAGGATATTACCGGTCTGGATGTACTGGCCACGATTCTCGGGCAGGGAAGGACCTCCCGTCTCTATCGCGAGATCAAAAGAGATAAGGAACTGGCCTACTCTATTTACGCCACGACATACACCCCTATTGACCCCGGAATTTTCGATATCTTCGCCAGTCTTTCTCACGAAAAAGTCATACCGGCCCTGAAGGCCATCTTGAATGAGACCTTTGCCCTGACCCGGACTGAAGTTAAAGTTGAAGAACTGGATCGGGTCAAGCTCAATACCAAGGCCGACTTTATCAGGTCGAGGTCTACCATGAGTGGTGAGGCTCGTCTGGCGGCTAGTTTCCAGGCCTTGTTAGGCGATTTCAGGGTCAAAGACAAGTACCTGGCCGACCTCGAACTCATCACTCCGGGTGATCTGAAACGAATCGCCGCCAAATATCTTTTTCCTGAAAATCTCACTGTCGTTCTGACCGTACCGGAAGAGGTTGCCGATCAAATTACCCCGGAAAAAATCATGAGCGTGGTGGAGGGGTTTTCGAGCCAGGCCGGTCCAAAAAAGGTAGAGAAATATGTCCTTGAAAACGGTGCGACGCTTTTAGTGAAGCCCGACCCGTCCCTGCCTCTGGTTTCAATCCGGACCGTTTTTCT
>JAZGHI010000462.1:0-7651 GCA_036480955.1 Candidatus Adiutricales bacterium | reverse complement strand
GGGTGCGGATTGCGTGCGGATTGCGGCGCGCTTTCCGCACCCTGATATTTATAGCGGGTAACTCGGGTCTTTTCAACCGCCAATGGGAATGATCCCAGTCTTGGAACAGAGAAAGAGCCGGTATTTTCGAAAACCATTTGCGCGACTCTAGTGAGGCCTATCAGCAGACACTATCTGAATGAAAATGGGCATAGTTTCAGGTCTAGTGACCATTTCTCAAAAAAACAGGGCTGACTGAAATCAGCCAATCCTTTGAAATCATTGGTGCCGGAGGCCGGCACACCTCCTGATTCTCCTTTGTAACCAATCAGTTTGACATTCCAAGCCCATCTGGCTATTCTAATCTAACGTTTTCACGCAATTTTCAATTCTATTTCAATTCTGATGGTACCATACAAAGATTCTCCACGATTTAACGGAGATTGAGATGAAATGCCCGAAATGTGGATTCGAGAATAAACTAAAATTGTTAACCGGATTCGGCGGCCAAAAACACAGTTTAATAACGTAAACGCAGCTGAGACTTAACACGATTATTTATCCATGACCTTGAAACCTGTCCTGAGAACAGCCGTTATAGTCCTTTCAATCCTGCTGATTTGTAACGGGGTAAAAGCCCACCATTTCCCTCCGGGTCTGGAGGGAAAACTACTGGCCCTGCCCATGGACGGCTATCTGGTCGAGGTGCTTATTCTTCCCTCCGTGGCTGAGGTTAACCGGTCAACGGGTATACTGATAAGCGTCAGGAAAGCCGGTACCAAACAATATTACACCGGGCCCCTGTCTTTGACCGCGGCTGCCGCTTCAATTTCCGCGCAAGTCAAACCGGTGAGAATTGAGACAGCGCCCCGGCCTGACCTTCAGGGAGACCGTGAAGGGCGGCACATATTCCGTGAACCGGGTAGTTACGTGATGCGGATCGGTTTCCAGCCCGAGGATAGAGCGCTGACGGTCGAGTTTCCTCTGGATGTGGTGGCTAGTTCCGGGCCGAATCCTCTCTATCTGGGACTTATCGTAGCCGTATTCGTGGGAGCGATCTTTATCGTCGGGCTCATTCAACGCCTGCGCGGCAAGGACAAGGACAATGAGGGAAATGACAACCGGCCATGAATGAGATGACGTCCACCATGCCGGGTATCCCCCAGTGGCTCCTGGCCGTTTCCGCGGCGGCCATACTTCTGTTATCTTTTGTCCTGTTTGAATGGCTCCAGCGGCGCCAGACTGTGGCTGACCCTGGGGGCGAGCGCTATTTAAGATTGAACCTGCTGAAGTTTTCCCCGTTGAAAAGCATGCTTAAATGGAGGCCGTTTCAGTTTTTCATGCGCTTGCCTTTTGTGCTTCTCTTTCTGTTTATCATCTGGGCCGGGCTGTACGGTTCCCAATTCCCGGGCGGCAATATCGCCACCCTTGTCACCTGGACCATCTGGTGGGGCGGGATAATTTTCGTGGTCATATTTCTGGGGAAATTCTGGTGCTATTTCTGCCCCTGGCTGGCCATCGCCGAATGGGTCCAGAGGCTGACCTTCTGGAAGAGAAAGAAACCGGCGCTCAACCTCCAGCGGAAATGGCCCAAGGCGCTGAGAAATATCTACATCGCCGCCGGTTTCTTTGTCCTGCTCACCTGGCTCGACCTTGGTTTCGGGATCACCATGAAGCCCCGTGAAACCGCTTATTTCGCCCTGTTTATGCTCCTGATCACGGTCCTGCCCGCGCTCATCTTCGAGAAAGGCTCGTTCTGCCGGTACGCCTGCCTGGTGGGACGCATCAGCGGTCTTTATTCACTATTCGCCTCTACGGAACTCAGAAGCAGCGATAAAGGCGTCTGCCGCGCCTGCCGGACCCATGATTGCTATGCGGGAAACGAATTCGGCTACCCCTGCCCCACTTCCTTGGATTTGGCGGTCACTCACCTGAATACATATTGCGTCCTCTGTACTGAGTGCGTAAAAACCTGCCCCTATGACAACGTGGCCGTAAATATCCGGCCTTTCGCGGCTGATCTGCGTAAGACCATGCACCAGCGCACCGATGAAGCTTATCTGGCCCTGATCATGCTCGCGCTGGCCTCCTTTCACGGTTTGAGCATGACCCCCGTATGGACGCGCGCTACGGCCTGGGCTCAGGAGTGGACGAACTTCAGCAAACTGGCGGTTTTTTCCGTGGGTATGGGCGGGATAATAATTCTGCTTATAGCCATATACGCTCTTTTTTGCTGGCTGATACGCCTAAGCGCTGGAACACAGGCCTCCCAAACGCCGGGTAAAGGCGATTCTGAAACACTGGAAATTACTTACAAGCGCCTGTTTGTCAATTTCGCATACTCACTGCTGCCGATCGCCTTGTTTTACCACCTGGCGCACAACGCCGCTCATCTGTTCACCGAGGGCCAGAAGATCGTCGCCGTGGCCTCCGATCCATTGGGCAGGGGCTGGGACTTGATGGGAACGGCGGACCTGCACCTGGCGCCTATTCTCACCATGCCCCAGATTTGGTACGCGCAAGTAACGCTAATTATTATCGGGCATGTATACGGCGTTTATATCAGCCATGGAATTGCCTACCATACCTTCCCGGATTCCAGACAGGCCTTCCGCAGCCTGATTCCCAGTCTGATTCTAATGATCGCTTATTCCTGCTTCAGTCTGTGGTTGATATCCCTGCCGATGGAGATGCGTACGGCTATGTAATTTAAATAACGGGTCTGGCCTGGCCTGGAAAGAGCGTGATTTTTTTCGCGGCCCCGGGATTGTAATGGATTTTTCTATTAACTGCCTTTGAACCTAAAATGGAGAATATTCAATATGGTTTCAAGACACAGTTCGGTGGATAATAAAAAGCCTTCAGGCATCAGGGAATACGTTCATGTCATCCGGAACTTCAGCCCGAACGCGAAGCTGCTGATGGCCAGGATGCTGATCGGGACGTTCAGTCTGGCTATCTGGGGGCTGATATTCAACATTTATCTTCTCACCCTGGGGTTCGATAAAAGTTTTGTCGGGCTGATGCTTTCCTACAACTGGTTTGCCCACGGCGCGATAGTCATCCCGGCGGGCATCCTTTCCGACCTGTACGGCCGGCGCAACACCTACCTGATCGCCTTTTTCATTAACATGGTAATCGGGCTGATCATGCTCCTGACCCTGGACCGGAACTGGCTGCTGATTCTGAGCGCGCTGTCAGGCGCGAGCGCCGGATTCCACGCGGTCACGGGCCGGCCCTTCATGCTGGAGGTCACCAGACCCGAGGAGCGCATGCACCTGTTCACGCTCAGCGGCTCGATAATGCACTTCACCAGCGCGGACGGCCGGATCATCGCCGGGGTGCTCCCATTGTTTTTCGCCAATTATTTCGGCGGGGACGCTGTCAGCCCGGAGCCGCTCCGGTGGGCCCTTTTCTGCGCCATTCCCCTGCGCTCGCTAGGCCTGCTTCCGACCTACCTGATCCGTGAACACTGGCAGAGGCAGAGCATAAGCACGTGGGTAACCAACCTGCGGAGTTACGCTGTTCTGGCCAAGCTGGTTTTGACTACCGGGCTGGCCGGGCTGGCGGTTGGATTCACCTGGCCCTTTTTCAACGTTTTCTTTTTCGACCGGCACGGCGCGCTGCCCATAGAGTTCGGGCTGGTGTTCGCGCTGACCGGTGTTTTAACGTCTTTTACCACTCTCCTTTCGCCGATGTTCGTTGAAAAGTTCGGACGGATCAACACCATCGTATTCCCGGCGATTCTGGCCCTGCCCTTTCTGGCCGGTCTGCCCCTGGCGCCCACGTTCCTCCTGGCCGGCCTGATGTATTTGCTTAACGCCCTGGTCGGCAGTGTTTCCGGCCCGGTTCAGGGGCTCTTTACCATGGAACTGGTCGAGCGTGAGGAGCGCGGGACGGTCGAAGGCGTACTGCACGCGGTAAGCGAAATACCCATGGGCCTGACCGCCCGGATCGCCGGACCTCTGATGCTGAGCAACCGCTGGAAGGCACAATTCGGCTCGGCGTCTCTCCTCCTTCTTGCCTCCTCAATCCTGTTTTTCTTTTTCTTCAGGCGGAAGGCGGACCATAAAGAATAATGAACCCTTTTTTATCGAAATGAGGTAGAGTTTATGAATTGGACCAATTCCTTATTGGCCTGGCTGTTAGCGGTCGGTCAGCCCGGTTCCAGGGCCTCGGATGATCCGGCCTGGGCCATGCCGCTGGCCTTCGTAGCAGCCGTTGTCTTTGTAATCATTCTCCTGGCCGGTGTTTACCTTATCTTTCTGGCTTTGAGACAAAGAAAACATGAGGATGAGGTGGAAAGAGAACAAAGCTAGGCGGTATGAAACCTCTCTGGATGTACGCGGGCCTGGATATAAAAATTAATGAATCATCTCCACAATGGTTGATGATTTTGAAAGGATTCAAGGGGTCAAGGGTCCAAGGATTCGAGTGAAATGCTTATGAATTACAGAGACCTGAAAGTTTGTCCAAAGTCATACGGATGATACAGAGGAAGTTGAAAGGATACTCAAAGCGCTGATAAAATCGTTGGTGTACAAACGCTTGTACAAACGCTTGAACAAACGCTTGAACAAACGCTTGTACAAACGCTTGAACGCTAAACCCCTTGAATCCTCGAACCCTGCTCTCCAATTAAATTGGAGAAGAACCATAATTGTATTCTGCTGCTAAACGCCTGAAAGGGGCAAAGCCCGAAAAAATTAACGATTTCAGTTAGTAAGTGATAATAGGTCGGGGTTGGCGATAATGGCAAGCTATATATAACGAGGACCGATTTAGAGCTAGTTTGCATGCGAATGAACGCTTGAGGCGGGATTAGTTACGTCCCATGCGCGAATGTTGCATTTTTCGTCTACAGTAGTGATCACAATATAGTACCTACACACCACCTAATTTTCCTCTGTAACCAATCAGTTTGACATTAATACCCCATCTGGTCGGCGTTGGTGGGTGCATATGGCCTCAGTCTTCCCGCTAATGAATGCCCTTCGTATTACAATACGACTTCCGGAACTTCTAGTTCTCCGCGGTAAAAGACCTTTTCGAAGGCTCGAACTACAGAAGGATCAAACTCATTACCTGATCCTTTTAAAATGATTTCTTTTGCGTCATAGGGGGACATAGCCTTCCGATAAGGACGGTCACTGGTTAAAGAATCATAAACATCGGCCACGGTTATTATTCGAGACTCAAGGGGTATTTCCTCTCCACTGTGAGGACGATAACCAGAACCGTCGAATTTATCATGATGAGATAAAATGATGGGTAGCGCTCTACCTAATGGGCCTTCTACCGGTTCTAGGATGTCCGCGGCTTTATCTACATGTTTTTTCATTCCGTCAAATTCTTTTTGAGTTAGCTTAGACGCCTTGTATAAAATTTGTCGGCTTACGTCTAACTTACCGATATCATGGAGTAACGACGCGGTGCGAACAACTTCGAGCCGATCTGTTTTAAAACCAAGACTGGCGGCAATATTGGTCGCATATATCGAAACGCGGTACGAGTGATTCTCAGTATATTTATCTTTGGAGATAAACTGTCGTAAGATCAGCAAGAGGCCATAATAGGTTTGTTGGAGTTCTCTTACCTGGGCACGGCTGCGTTGTTGAAGCGTTCCCATAGCATAGGCTGTAACGGCCAGGGTTCCCGCCCAGGCCGTAAATTCAAACCAGCGACCTTCCAGCAAAAATGATTCAGGCCCACCTTCCAAGAAATTCGGATTAAAATGAGCTAACAACCCCACAAGAAATATGCTGGCGAAAGCAGTGAAAACAGCGTGTCGTCTACCGAAAAAATATGCGGATAGTAATGTAGGCAGGGTATAAAGCCCGAGAATCATACGCTGTGAAGCGATCAAGTAATTCATCAGTCCGGCAAGCCCGATTAATGACAAAACCAACCAAAGCTCTTTATTTACTTCCGCGAAACTTCCGACCAAATCAGCAATATCCGGCATCCTTGTTCTAACTGATCTCGGCGATTCGGAAACCGCCGCTTCTTCAGTATCCAAGAGACCTTCCATGTTTATTTGGGGTTCTCCGTTTACGGAATCAGACATCATTTTCTCCTTGCCTAAAATTTTTAACGAATTTTCCCGCAGAATGCCGCGTAATTCAATGCGGGGATGGTGCCGGTTTAGGATTAAACGGGCTGATCTGCCCCCCTTCCTTAACTTGTAGGGAAGCTTTCGATATATCCTCCGCTAATCGCTCGTTATAGTCCCGACTTTGCTGCTCGGTCGTTTTCTGAGCGGTAATGTCCCGACGCAACAGAATCACATGGTCTACTCCGCCTTGATCGTTCTGGACTGGTATAGCCCTCAGTTCGAGATATTTGGTGGGCGCTCCGTCTTCTTCGATCATTTGCATGGCGGTTTCCAACTGGCTGGACTCACGCGCCAGGAGGACTGGACAGGTAAAGCTGTCGTTCCGGCATGGCACATGGGTGTCGAAGAGCGCCTCATAACAGTACCGGCCAACAACGTTTCTCGGATGAGTGCCCAGGGAGCGAGCCAGAGCTTGATTTACCGAAGTAATAATGAAGTCATTAACGAGCGAGAATATTTCGTCATCAATTCCGTCGATTAATGACCTGAATTTATTGCGGCTTTCTTTTATAAGCCGGGGTGAATAATAAGAGTCAATATTCATGATGAATCTTCACAACACAGCAGCAACAAGAGCCTAATCTTCTAGACTGGCCTCTACGGTTTATTCCCGTACGACCTTCCCTTACAAGCCATTCTTTATGGGTTTTGAGAATTTCTATCAATTCTTCAGGAGCGATTTCTCTCTTCATCATTGATGCCTCGTTTGGCTCTCAGCTTTTCAAATACGGCTTCCAGCTCCGTCGCTCGGTTGACAAGCGATCCGCCATGTTTACTCCTTGATTGAACCAGAGTAAATACGGCTCTTTCCCGAACAAACATCAAATTTTCTCTACATATTGTAGCGTTTATTCATACAGATACTATATTTTGTGTAATCTTATGTCGATGGATCATCTATGTCAATAGATATTTAATGAAATTAAAGCGGAGATTGGATTATTTTATCGAATCAAGACATGACTTGAGTGATTCGAATCCCGGCTCTAACTTTTGGCTGGATAAGGAATCAGGCGTTTAAAGTATTTTCTGTCTCTCTAGTGTCATCAAAAATCTCTCTCTTGTTGGCAAGATAGCAACTTGGAAAAATTTAGTGAGTAATCCTTGAACCACTACTGCATTTGGTAGAGTGGGTGATTATGGATAAGGCTCCGATAACTTACACATATATTAACTATGCTTGCGCCGTGATCTTGTGAGAATTAGTTCGTATGCAATCGAAATTGGAATCTTAGCCAATGCTGATTTTCTGCTGAGACTGTCGAAAAATATAAAAATACAGCCTCTCATTTCTAGATTCGCCTACCGTCATGCCCTAAGAGTTTCAGCCTTTATTTTTCACATAATATATTGAAATAATTAAAAAAAACACTTGAATTACCGATTGTTTTATGTTAGAATTATTTTAAAAAACCAAAGATAATCGGTGGGGAATATGGCCAAGTATAAGAGCTACGACTATTCACAAAGAGTTATGATTCCCATTTCACTCGACGATCAGTTAGTGCCGGGTACATTGGAATTTGCGATTCATACCCTGGTTGAGACACGGATGGA
>JAZGHI010000461.1:0-4417 GCA_036480955.1 Candidatus Adiutricales bacterium | reverse complement strand
AACGATACCATTTTCGAGTCTACGGTCTTTTAGGCCAACGTAATATACTAAGAATTGGGCCTGCAAAGAGAGATCGAACTCGACGACCTAGGAATCGCTAACGGTACCTTTTGGGGTAGACCCCCTTCGACATATCCTTATAGAGACTCCCTTGAAATTTAAGGTCGACCGCCTTATCTAGAAGCTCTGAGATGGAAAAGAGATTATCCAACCCAAAATCTATTCCTTGGGTGAATTAGTGTGTATACAATCTAAATAGGAATTAACCTGCGTTCACGACTTCTGCTATCTATCGGTAATTCTGGACACCACCCAAAATAAGTCGATTTCGGTTTGAAACCGATAATCGTGTTCCATGTGGTAACACACTAACTTTCGGTCAGGCTCCCTGCCTGCCTTGACAGGACGCTCGCCCAGGCTTCCCTTTTCAATTCCAATCCGGTTCAGATCCTGAAAGGGACCGGTCAGGTCTCGAAAGACCGGGTATCCGGCCGTCTTCAAGGTATTATACGAATCTTTACTTTATTGTCCGTCAAGCCAAAACACTGGGTGCCGACCAACCCGGCTTGACCGGAAATTAACCGGCTCGGAAAGTTCCGTGTAAAACGCGTATCGCGGCAAAGGAAGGAAATGTCTGGCATATTGCGGCGCGAATCCGGCACCCTGATTGAGCGGCATTAGGTATGACGTTTGGGCTCATGCGTAAAAATGTGAGTAATAATAGGCTGTTAAACCCTGGTTCGTCCATAAAACAGGATGTTAACCGGCTCGGAAAGTTCCGTGTAAAACGCGTATCGCGGCAAAGGAAGGCAATAGCCGGCATATCGCGGCACCAAACCCGCACCCTGATGAGGCGGTTTTGGGTGCGGCGTTTGGGTTCGTGCGTAAAAATGTGAGTAATAACAGGCGGTTAAACCCTGGTTCGTCCATAAAACAGGATGTTAACCGATACGGACCACGTTTTATTTATTTTGAGCCCCTCTAACCATTCAAGCCCACGAGCTATATTTTTTATAAAAAAAATTTCCGCAAAGTGGTAAAGTCGCTGGGTTAAGGTGAGGAGATTGTAATATGAGTGGGCGCCCAGCCATGGATAGAGACATGCCGCCGGCGGAATTCGGGTTAAAAGTCTTTGCTTCATTAAAAGTTCCGGCCTACCGGTTATATTTCGGCGCCCTTCTCGGGCAGATGGCCGCCATGAATATGCAGATGGTGGCCCGCTCGTGGTTCATGTATGAACTGACCGACCGAGCCACAATGCTAGGCCTTTCAGCCCTGGCCGGGGCGGTTCCTCTGCTGGGTCTTTCTCTCTTTGGCGGGGTCCTGGCCGATCGGGTGAGCAAGAAATACGTAATGATTATCGGTCAACTGCTATCAGTCTTGGTAGCGCTGGGGATTGCTTTCTCTATCTCATTGGGAGCAATTTCCTGGGTCCATCTGATTGTGGCCGGCATACTTCAGGGAACGGTCATGTCACTCATGATGCCTTCCCGTCAGGCCATAATCTTTGAACTGGTGGGCGAGGATGCTTTGATGAACGCCATCGCCTTAAACGCCGCGGCCATGAATCTTCTGCGCCTGCTTGCTCCCGCTTTCGCCGGTTTTTTTATCGCCATCTGGAGTATCGAGGGCGTTTATTACATGATGGCCGCTTTTTATATCACTGGATTTCTATTCATAATCCGGCTGCCGAGAACTGAGGCGGTTGAGGAGAATGATGGAGAGCCAAGCGGCGCGTTTTCCGATGTTCTGGATGGATTACGGTATATCCGAAATCATGCGGATATATTGATCATACTGGTCTTGACCCTTTTTGCCGTGATTCTTTCCATGCCCTATTTTTTCCTACTTCCTGTTTTCACCAAGGAAATTCTTTTCGTAAATGTAGATAATCTGGGCAGGTTGACTTCATTGCCGCTCGTGGGTGAGTTGATAACCAATCTTAGTCAATCCAGCGCCCGGCAAGGGCTTCTTATAAGTATATCCGGCACCGGCGCCCTGGTGGGTTCTTTTATTGTGGCCTCAATGAGCAATAAGCGGCGGGGCCTCTTTTTGCTGATCAGCGTTCTTATTGTCGCGGTTACCCTGGTCGTGTTCAGTTTCACCCAATCCTATCTGATGGCCCTGATCATTTTCATTCCCTTGGGTTTTGGGCAGACAGGGAGAATGGCCTTGAGCAACACTCTCCTGCAGACATTAACCGAAGACGCGTATCGCGGCCGGGTTATGAGTGTTTATATGATGGAGTTCGGTGTGATGAGTGTCGGCGTGTTTGTGGTGGGAGTGCTAGCGGACTACATTGGTATTCAGTGGGCGGTTGGAGGCGCCGCCATCATCCTGGTCTTTATCAGTCTGTATTTTTTGCTTTTTACCTCCCGGATAAGAAACCTGGACTAGACTAAAAGCCATTACCCGGTCTGAAAGTTATAGACAACGTCTATAGGATTGTTGAAAATTCTTCTTAAATATATTGAATTATCAGTGAGTTAAGATAATCATATATGCAAATATTAATGCGTTGAGTGTAAGTTTTCAATCTGATACCGCGCCCATGGCGCCTCATTTGAATCATAAACACCAATAACTGTGGCTAGAAATCTTAAGACAGATATCCCGCGTAAAAATGTGATTTTATAATTCCGCTCCAATCTTGACAGATTCACTCTTTTTTTCCTATAATCCCATGGTTAAACGAAGGTCTTTTTGGGCCTTATCCTTTTTCTGTGCTGTAGATGAGTGTGTGTTTAAACCATTGCAGGGTATTTTTATCATAGCGTTAGAATATCGCAGTATTCATCCAGCCGGCAGGCGCCGGCTTATTTTTTAAGGAGGCTACCTTAATGTCAGATCATCCGTTGGAAGAGATACTCCATCCAAAATCGATTGCCGTCGTGGGCGCTTCGGCCAGCGGCCGAGGCGCAGGATTCCTCGCTCCGCTGCGGGAATTTGGTTTCAAGGGCGAATTATACCCGGTCAACCCGAAATATGATGAGATATTCGGCTTAAAATCATACGCCCGCGTCAGGGATATTCCGGGACCGGTTGACTATGTCATATCCTCCATACCCGCCGCCGGAGTTCTTGACCTGATCGATGACTGTGTTGAAAAGCAGGTGAAGTGCGTTCATCTTTTTACCGCGCGATTCAGCGAGACCGGCCGCCAGGATGCCGCGGAGTTGGAACAGGAAATTCTTGGGCGGGCTCGAGACGGAGGAATACGCCTCATCGGTCCCAACTGCCTGGGTGTTTACTACCCCAAGATGGGAATGGCCTTTAATGAGGGTATGCCCAAAAAACCGGGTAACGTGGCCCTGGCGTCTCAAAGCGGCGGGGGAGTGGGTGAGATCACCGCAGATGCCGGGCTGAGGGGTATCAGGTTCAGTAAGGCCATAAGTTATGGTAACGCGCTTGATTTTAATGAGTCTGATTTTCTTGAATATTTTGCTCAAGATCCCGAAACCGAAATCATCCTGATGTATATCGAGGGACTGCGGGACCCGAGAAGGTTTCATCGCGTCCTGCGTGAAGCTGCCGCCGTTAAACCGGTAATAATTCTCAAGGGTGGACGGGGATCGGCCGGCACCAGGGCCACGGCTTCCCATACCGCATCCATGGCCGGTACTCAAAAATTGTGGGACTCCATGATCAAACAGGCTGGCGCTATTTCGGCCGTGGATACAGAAGAAATTGTGGACATTGCCCTGAGTTTTTGTTTTTCAACCCCGATTACCGGACGCCGAACGGCCGTGGCCGGCGGCAGCGGCGGCAGCAGCGTGTGGGCCGCTGACCTGTGTGAGGAGGCGGGCCTTGACGTTATTCCACTGCCGCTGGAAATCCGGGAAGAATTAAAGAACCGGGGTAATCAGGTCTGGGATTGGATAGGCAATCCGGCGGATTTTTCAATCTCCGTGGGTGACCGGCGAGATACGGCCGACATTATGAAAATGATGGCCGCGCATCCGGATTTTGATTTGCTGCTGATGTTCTTGTCCGGTCCCTGGAGGGGGGGGAGCCCTGGGAACGTCTCTATTGAAGAACATATGAAACAATATGAACTTCGCGAAATAGCCGGAAAACCTATGATCGTGATCTTCCAGGAAAGGCCCATGGGCCCACCGGTCAAAGATACCAAACAACTCGCCGAGATGATGGCCCAGATGCGGAAATGGATGATCAAGGCAAAGCTGCCCGTGTACCCGAGTATAAAACGGGCCGCCAATGCCGCGGTCAAGGTAATTGAGTATTACGAGCGGAGACCGGCTTAGACCGCGAGATCAAGTCAGCGTTTACAGAAAAGTATATGAAGGGCGGTTCCTGAAGCCTTTAAAAAACGGAGCCTCTGATGGTAAGATCGAGGCCAATCCGGCGATCTGGAAGAATTGTATTAAATTTCCCCAGCCTCCCCCATATCCTCAAA
>JAZGHI010000460.1:0-4720 GCA_036480955.1 Candidatus Adiutricales bacterium | reverse complement strand
TAATCAGCTTAAAAGGAGGGCAAGATTTCAAAGACGGCCGCCTCGAGGTTTTCGAGCCGTAAATCGTGAGATTTCGTGTGTGATTATTGACACCGCCCGCTGAAAAGGATATGAAAACATCTGAAGCGAATCCATGAATATATTGATAAAAACCTCTTTTAAGTTAAGGAGCATTACATGATTATTGACGTACATTACCATTTAATGCGGCGGATCAACGAAAAGGCGGTGGCCGGAACGGTGAGACACGCCATCCGCGCCGCTCAAATGATGGGCAAGAAGGTCGAACCAGAGGCTGTTATTAAAAAGGCGCTCGAGACCTGGGAAGACCCGGACGGGGACCGGATGATCGAGGCCATGGATGAGTCCGGGGTGGACCTGACCCTGATCTGCTACGTGGATAACTCGGACAACCCGATCCTTACCGCGGAACTGATGCAGAGGGGCAACAAGGCTTTGGGTGAGGTGGCCCGGAGACACGAGGGCCGGGTAATGGCCCTGGCCGGAGTGGATCCGCGAAGACCCGAAGCGCCGGACATGATGAAGCAATGTTTCGAGGAATTCGGGGTTCGGGGCCTCAAGTACCACCCGGACCATGGCTACGATCCCAGCAGTCCCGAATCCTACAAGGTCTTGGAAGTGGTGATGGAGAATAATGGGATTCTGCTGACCCATACCGGTCCGCTGGATCCGCCGGCCCGGCCGAAATTCGCCGATCCCAGACTTCTTTCGGATTTGGGTGTTGATTTCTTAGAGCTTAAAATTATCGCCGCGCACATGGGGGCCGTGGACTGGCGGCCTTGGGCCGCGCTGGCCGCATTCCAACCGAATCTCCACGGCGATATGGCCATGTGGGATGCCCTGGCCCTGGGAAACTACAAGCTGTTCTGCCGGGAACTGCGCGACATCCTGGACCTGGCCGGACCCACTAAAGTGCTTTTCGGGACGGACAATCCCATCTTCAATACGGTCAATCCGACCAGGGACTACATCCAGCTTATTAAAGACCTGCCGGTGAAAGCGCCCGATGGGATAACGTTTACCGAGGAAGAGACAAACGGCATCCTCGGAGGAAACGCGGCCTCAATGCTGGGACTGGAGTGAAACCAACGGCTCGGTACGAAGGATGACTAAATCAACCCCAGCCTTTCCCGAAGTAAGTTCATACCGAAAATCCAGCATGGTACCCCGTCTCCGGCCATGCTCGATGCGGATTTTTTTATAAGTCGTGAACAGATATATCAATTTAAACCGGTTGGAATTCTTAGTCACCTATCAGTGCTCATCCAATTGCCGCCACTGCGCGGTCGGAAACCAGTCGAGTTCTTCCGGTCAATTAGACGCGGATCTTGCCGTCCGGGTGCTGAGGGAAGTTAGCCTGAAATACGATCTCGATTCCGTCATGACCTTTGGCGGAGAACCTCTCTTATACCCGGACGTTGTCTGCGCTGTTCATAAGGAAGCTAAAGCCCTCAATATCCCCGCAAGGCAGATCATTACCAATGGTTATTGGACAGGAGATGGGGACAAGACACTTGAGATTGCCCGCTCATTGGCGAGTGCCGGTGTTAATGATGTTTCGATTTCCGTGGACGCCTTTCATCAGGAGTATATTCCGATTGAGAGGGTCAGGCGTTCGGTGAAGGCTCTGTGGGAAGCCGGCCTTCGCGGTATAAAGTGGAATCCGTGCTGGCTTGTTTCAGAATACGATACCAATGATTATAATCTGAAGACTAGAGCTATTTTAAATGAGTTGAAAGGCTTCCTGCCGATAGAGCAAGGGAGCGGGAACGTGATGGAACCTCAAGGCAGGGCTTTGGATAATTTTCGTTCCTTTTTCCAGACGGCCTCTGACTGGTCCGGGAGGTCCTGCGGGGAGATGCCCTATACGGGTAAACCGGACGATATTCGGAGCCTGTGCGTGGAACCGAATGGAGACATTCCGGTGTGCGGGCGCCTATTGGGTAACGCAGCGGAAACGGATATCAATAAAATTCTGGAACGCTACAATCCCTACCATGATCCGTACATGAAGATTATCCTGGAAGAAGGTATCGAAGGCCTGGTGCGGGAAGCGCGCTCTATCGGGGTTCCCCTTCGAGAGACAGGGTATTATTCGGTCTGCGATCTGTGCCGGTCGCTCAGAGCGGATGGTCTGCCATAAAAAAATGTCTCTAAAATGAGCTCCGGTTCCTGTGCAAAGGTGTTTTAATCGTGCGTGGATTGGTGTATAAATCAGTGTCTACGTTGAAATTTACGATTACAGAATGTGATGAAAAAATAGCACAAATTACCTGACTTCAAAGGATACCATTCTCCATGCGCGGCGCGGTTTATTACAGCAACAAAGATATCCGGCTCGAAGAAGTGCCCACCCCAACAATCGGACCGGGAGAACTTCTGGTTAAGATTCATGCAAGCGGCATCTGCGGAAGCGACGTCATGGAATGGTACCGAATCCACAAGGCCCCGCTCATGCTGGGCCATGAAATCGCCGGGGAGGTGGTTGAATCGGGCTCGGGAGTGGAGGATTTTAAGGTGGGAGACCGGGTGGCCGCCACCCATCACGTCCCGTGCCTTACCTGCTATTACTGCCGTAACGGTAACGAAAACGTCTGCGAGACCCTGCTGTCGGGCACACATTTCGACCCCGGTGGATTCTGTGAGTATGTGCGGCTGCCGGCCATAAACGTTGACCGGGGGACGTGGAAAATTCCGGGAGAGGTGAGTTATGACCAGGCCACGTTTGTGGAACCTCTGGCCTGTGTCCTGGGAGGCCAGCGAAGGATGGGCCTGAAACCGGGCATGAGTGTCCTGGTTTTGGGAAGCGGTATTTCGGGCGTATTGCACATCAGTCTGGCCAGGGCGCTCGGCGCGGGCCGGATAGCGGCCACGGATATAAGTAATTATCGGCTCGAAGCCGCCGGCCGATTTGGCGCCGATCATGTTTTTCCAGCCGGCCGGGGCGTTCCTGAACTTTTCCGGGAGACTAACGACGGCCGGGGCGCGGACGCGGTCATAGTAACTACCGGTTCCTTAAACGCTGTCGGCCAAGCGCTTCAAGCGGTGGAACGCGGGGGGACCATCCTGTTCTTCGCGCCGACCATGGAAGGTGAAACAATACCTGTTTCCATAAACGACCTCTTCTGGCGCCGCAACGTAACCCTGACCACGTCTTATGCCGGAAACCCCGCCGATTGCGCCACTTCCCTGGAACTGATTCGGGCCGGGCGAGTATCGGTGGAAGAAATGATAACCCACCGTTTCGGTCTGGCTGAGACTGGTCTGGGATTCAACCTGGTAGAAAAGGGTGACGAATCCATTAAGGTCATAATCAGGCCGCAGGAATAAAAAGGGAGCAAGGGCAGGAAACCGCATATTCCGACCGATTGGAGATCGGTCAAAACAGGAAAACCATATTAGGAGGAAAGTAATGCCTGAACCGGATAAAGAAGGCAAAAACTATTACGTGGACGTTCCCGTAAAGACTGAGGGATTCTTTTTAAAAGGCGCGAATTCTTATGACTGGGGAATGAAAAACCGCTTGTCCCATATTTTTAATCCTGAATCGGGAAAAACGGTCATGCTGGCCGTGGATCACGGGTACTTCCAGGGACCCACCACCGGCCTCGAACGTATTGACTTGAACATCGTGCCACTAGCGCCATACTGCGATACTCTCATGCTGACCCGTGGCATATTGCGGACGGTCATCCCGCCCAGCTTTACAGGGGGCGTGGTCCTGCGGGCCAGCGGCGGACCCAGTATATTAAAGGAATTGTCAGACGAGCGGATCGCGGTGGACATGGAAGACGCCATCCGCTTGAACGTCACCGCCATGGCCGTGCAGGTTTTTATCGGCGGCGAGTTTGAGACACAATCGGTGAATAACATGACCCGGCTGGTGGACATGGGCAACCGGTACGGTATGCCTATCCTGGCCGTGACGGCCGTGGGCAAGGACATGGCCCGTGACGCCCGGTACTTCCGCCTGGCCTGCCGGATGTGCGCTGAACTTGGAGCGCATTACGTAAAGACTTATTACATCCCGGATGGTTTCGACACGGTGGCCGCTTCCTGTCCGGTGCCTCTGGTGATGGCCGGCGGGACGAAAATTCCGGAGATGGAAGCCTTGACCATGACCTATAACGCCATACAGGAAGGAGCCGCCGGGGTGGACATGGGCCGAAATATTTTTCAGTCCGAATCGCCGGTAGCCATGCTCCAGGCTGTTCGCGGAATAGTACACGACGGCCTTAATCCGAAAGAGGCCCTCCAGATGCACAACGACTTGAAGGCCGAAGCTTAAGGTCCCGACCGGTTGGACTGAGCACCGCTTAACAATCAGGCACGTCCTGGGACGTGGAGATATAGATCCTTCCTTCCCCGGTAGTGTCGAGGAAGAAAAAATTTGAAAAAACTAAACCACCGGCTCTGCCGGTGGTCAGTGATTAAAAAATACCCTGGATGTATAGTTGATCCATCCGGGGTATTTTTCATCCCGGACCTAAAACCGGCGGATGTTCTTTGCTGTTTCTTTTTTAGCAGGAACGGGGTAAATTGAAAGGTTGTAGAATAGACACTCGGAGACAATGAAAATATAAATGACTGAAATACGTAACTTCAGTATCATCGCGCATATAGACCCCGGAAAATCCACACTGGCCGACCGCTTGATTCAGCGGACCGGCCTGGTGGAGGACAGGCAGTTCCGGGACCA
>JAZGHI010000459.1:0-6529 GCA_036480955.1 Candidatus Adiutricales bacterium | reverse complement strand
CCTCTCCAAGCAAGGCCCTTGCCTACCTAGTGTCTGTCCAGAAATGAGTAATTTTTTTCAAGATCTAGACGGACGAAAAAAATTGCCGCAGGCATATATTTGATATTCCGAGGATAATTTTTTTCGTCCAACAAAGAGATTGGGGAAAATAACCATTTCCGGACGGGCACTACCTAGGGCCCTGATGGCCGCGAAGAAGAGACTGACCATTTAATTTGACAAGGCTCAAGTACTCGGATACTCTGTTTCTAGATCAACAAAGGCATAAATTCTATTTTTTTCAATCAGAGATGGGCCACCAGGGCGGCTCGACAGCGTAAAGTAAGCGAAAGATTCACCTAAGTAGCTGAGTCCTAATTTAAGGGATTTCGGTCTTAGTTTACCGTCGGTTCAGTCTAGTGTGAGGCGGGTTCTATTATATTTAGGTGATTGACCTCATTTATTCTCAGAGGATAAAAGGAAGCGAAGCGTGGAAATCCGGGAGCCTGAAATTAAACAGGCCGACCTGCTGATTCTAGCCGACGGCAATTTCAATCCGGACAACATCTGCCTTGTTACCGGAGCGGCCAGCGGCATAGGGCGGGCCACGGCCGTGGCCGCCGCGGCTAATAACCTGATGACCGTGGGCCTGGATGTCGATGAGAAAGGCGGTCAGGAGACAGTGGCCATGGCCGCTGAACTGGGCGGGCGGATTTCATTCATAAAAACAGACCTCTCAAAAGATGAAGAGATCGGGCGTGCGGTATCGGAGTCAGCCAGGATGGGAACGATTAAATATCTGGCAAATATAGCCGGTATTCAGCATATAGACAGCGTCGAAAATTTTCCCATGGAAAAATATGATCTAATGGAAAGGCTTATGCTCAGGGCCCCGTTCCTTCTGTCTAAATTGGTCATACCTTACATGAGAAAAAGTGAGGACGGTCTGGGGGTTATCGGTAACATGGCTTCAGTCCACGCCCATATCTCCACCTTGAATAAACCAGTTTACAATATTACCAAATTCGGACTTCGGGCTCTGACCCAGTCTATTGCCGCTGAGGGTGGAGGCAGAATCCGCTCATTTTCCGTCAGTACCGGGTTTGTGAAAACGGCCCTGGCCTTAAAACAGATCCCGGCTCAGGCGGAGCAGAGAGGTGTCACCCCCGAAGAAGTGGTGCAAAATGTCATGATGGGGAATTCCCGTGTCAAGGAGATGATGTCCCCCATCGAGGTGGGGAATCTGTTTGTGTTTGGGTTTTCCCGTTTCGCCAGGTACCTCGTTGGAGGGGATTTACTCTTCGACGGCGGCATGGTGCTGACTTACGGTGAAGCGAAATCCTGAGGCCGGGTTTCCGGCCAGGGATTGATTATATAAAATAGGGATCAGGCCGCCCTCGAGTCTGCCGGGGCCAGTTTACAGTAATCGATAACCTAATAGAGAATGGGAGGAAGAAAGATGAAAATCAGTAAATCAAGATTATCGGTCATTTTTTTAGTATCGAGCCTGTTGATTTTAGGCCTTACCAGCGTTCAAACCACGGCGGCCGAACCGATCAAGATCGGCCTAATTCAGGGATTGAGCGGCCCTTATGAAGTGTATGCGAAACAGGAGATCACTGGCTTTAAAATGGGGCTGGAATACGCAACCAAGGGTACAAATAAGATCCTCGGCCGGGAGGTTATACTGATTATCGAGGATACGCAGCTTAAACCGGCCAGAGGTAAGATGCTGCTCACGAAACTTTACAGTGACGACAAAGTGGATATTGCCGTTGGTCCAACCAGCAGCGCTGTGGCCTTGGCCGCCCTGCCGGTGGCCAAGGAGTTTAAGAAGATCCTGATCGTGGAACCTGCGGTGGCCGATTCCATCACCGGCGCCTTCTGGAACCGCTATATCTTCAGAACGGGACGTAACTCAGGCCAGGATGCCATTGCCAATGCCGCGGCTGTTTCCAAACCAGGGGTCAGCATCGCCACCATCGCCCAGGACTACGCCTTTGGGCGGGATGGCGTGGCCGCTTACAAGAAGGCCGCGGAAAAATTCGGGGCTAAGGTTGTTCATGAGGAGTACGCCGACCCTAAGGCCACGGATTTTACGGCTCCTCTCCAAAGGATTATAGGGGCCTTGAAGGACAAACCTGAACCCAAATATATTTTCGTTATTTGGGCCGGTAAGGGAGGACCTGTACCGCAAATGCTTTCCAGTGGGCTTGATAAGTATGGAATCCAGATAACCAGCGGAAGTAATGTCCTTCCCGTCCTCAAGCTGATGAAGCCTCTGGCGGGCATGGTCGGCGCGGCTTATTATTACTACGAAAACCCAAAAAATGAAGTAAACGATTGGTTTGTCAAGGAACACATGAAGCGGTTCAATGGGCCTCCGGATTTCTTCACCTGTGGCGGATTTGCCGCGGCCATGGCCGTGGTGGAAGGCATTCGTAAGGCCGGTGGAACAGATACGGAGAAGCTTATCGCCGCCATGGAGGGGATGAAGTTTATGACTCCCAAGGGGCCTATGACCTTCCGTAAAGAGGACCATCAAGCCCTTCAGTCCATGTTCGCCATTAAACTGGAGGTTCAGCCCGGCGTGGCCTGGGCCGTGCCGGTGCTTCAGCGGGAACTGAGTCCCGAGGAAACCGCACCGCCTATCCTGGTGAAGCAAAAGTAAACTCTCGATGAATTCACGGCTCCGTTGGCAGGAGGGTCTTTTTGGACTTTTCTGCCGATGAAGCCGGATAGTGAAGAGGAACAGGGAAGGCTCAAAATAAAGCATATATGGATCCGGGTCTCTTAAAACCGATTATCGAAACCCAAGGCCTGACTATTCGTTTCGGCGGACAAACAGCCGTGGACCGGGTTGACCTCCGGGTCTTACCGAGCACACTCAAATCCATTATCGGGCCCAACGGAGCGGGCAAAACAACTCTATTCAACCTCCTCACCGGTCAATACAAGCCATCGGAAGGGAAGGTTTTTCTAAAAGGTCAAGATGTAACCACTTTGAGCCCGGCTAAAAGAACACGTCTGGGCATGGGGCGGTCTTTTCAACTGACCAATATTTTCCCTCTTTTAAGTGTTCTGGAAAACGTTCGTGTAGCCGTTCAATCACGGCAGGCCCTCGGCCTTAATTTCTGGCGGAGTTACCTGCATTATCCGGATTTGGAGGATGAGGCCTACGAAATTCTAAAAGGCGTCCTGCTCGAAAAGAAATGGGCGGTACCGGCCAGTGTCCTGACGCACGGTGAGCAGAGAAAACTGGAAATAGCCATCCTGCTCGGTCTGGAGCCGGAGATTTTGCTCCTGGATGAACCGACAGCCGGCATGTCTCAAGAGGAAGTTCCGGCCATTTTAGAGATTCTCGAGCAAATAAAAAATTCACGAACGCGAACCATGCTTCTGGTTGAACACAAGATGGACGTGATCATGGCCCTTTCAGACAGCATCGCTGTCCTTCAGGACGGGAGACTGATAGCGGACGGCGATCCGGAGGAAGTAAAAAATAGCGAAGAGGTTCAGAGAGCCTATCTGGACGGAGGGATAAAGCGTGAGTGAGGCGGTTTTGAGTGTTGAGGGCATCCATACCTTTATAGGCCGGCATCATGTCCTCCAAGGGTTGTCGTTTCAGGCCAGAAGCGAGGCGGTAACGGTACTCATCGGGCGTAACGGCGCGGGGAAAAGTACGGCCCTGAAAACAGTTATAGGCCTTCATTCTCCGTCTAAAGGAAGGATTGTTTATAGGGGACGGGAAACCAGCCGAATGAAACCCTATCATATAGCTCGAATGGGGATCGGCTTCGTGCCTGAGGATCTGGGGATATTTTCAGAACTGACGGTGGAAGAGAACATGCGCGTGGCCATGTTTCGTGAGAATGAAGCCGCCGAGGCCCGGCTGGAAACCATTTTCGAGATATTCACCGATCTGAAAAAGTTCTGGAAAAGTAAAGCGGGAAATTTAAGCGGGGGCCAGAAACAGATGCTGGCCATCGCCCGAGCCATGGTGAATGAAACCGCTCTGCTCCTTATCGACGAGCCAACCAAAGGCCTGGCCCCCATCCTTGTAGAGGCCCTCATCGAGGTGATAACAGAGATAAAAAAACATAGTGTTATCGTTCTGGTCGAACAGAATTTCTACATGGCAAGCAGTGTCGGCGATTATTACTATATCCTGGACGACGGGGCCGCGGTTCATGACGGCCTCATGGCGGATCTTGCCGAAGATGATGAACTAAAAAGCCGATACCTCGGTATTTCCAGTCAGTAATAATTATGAGAGAGAATTTTTAATGTTTGAGGTGGAAGCTAAAGGGTATGGCCGTTGGATTATCCTGGCCGGGGTTATCTCGGTCCTTCTCCTTCCGCTTCTGGGTATCGAGCCCAAGGTTTACCTGACCCTTACCATCGCCGGCTTTGCCATGGGCATGTTGATTTTCCTGGTGGCCTCGGGTCTAAGCATTATTTTCGGGCTCTTGGACGTCTTGAACTTCGCCCACGGAACCTGCTTTGCCTGGGGGGCTTACGTCGGGTTCAGCGCCTTCAACTATATGATCGACTGGGTAGTATCCGAGTCACTTTTTAAAAACATTTCAGCCTTTCTATTGGCCGTTATAGCCGCCTTTATCGTGGTGGGCATACTGGGCATTATTATTGAAAGGGTCATTGTGCGCCGTGTTTATGGACAGCACCTTTTCCAGATTCTTATTCTGTTCGGGACGACCATAGTGCTGGAGGAATTGATCCGTATAGTCTGGGGGCCTAACGACGAGGTCATGCCCGTACCCGTTAATTTCACCGGGAACTGGGACATAATGGACGTCATCATCCTCAGGTATCCGATAATCGCCATTTTGATTGGGATCGTGGTTTACGGGGTGACCCAGTTTGTCTTGAAAAAAACCCGCATCGGACTGATCGTTCGGGCCGGAGTCGAGAACCGGGAGATGGTCCAGGCCATGGGCCATAACATCTCGCTTCTTTTTACGGCGGTCTTTGCCGTCGGGGCCGGCCTGGCCGCGTTGGGCGGTCTGGCCATGGCCCTTTTCAGCCTTCAGGTTTATCCGAGTATGGGTTCGCAGTACCTCATTTTTGCCTTCATCGTGGTAATTATAGGCGGCCTGGGCAGCGTAACCGGTTCACTGGTCGGGGCGCTTCTGGTAGGTCTTTCTTACAATTACGTGGCCTACTTGCTGCCCCCGGCGGCCGTGGGTGTAAACATACTAATCATGTTCATTATTCTCCTGATCAAACCAACCGGTCTTTTTGCCCCGGGCAGGTAGCGAGTAACAGAGTATGGCGGATATTTCACCGGTACGCATTTTCAGGGATTCGGAATCAAGGAGACAATACCGGAGCGGCGGATTCTTCTTAAAGATCGGAGTTCTCATACTTTTCCTGTTTGCTCCTTTTTTGTTTCCTTCTTTCAAATCCATTGATCTGGCCATGAGGATTATTATCTTCGCGACACTGGTGGCTAGTTTCGATATTCTGCTTGGATATACCGGTATCATCTCGTTCGGCCATGGCATGTTTTTCGGGATCGGCGCATATAGCCTGGGTTTCTTTTTAAGCAAGTACGGTGATCCAACCTATCTGAATATGGTCCTGGCATTCTTGGCCGCCGTCGCGGTTTCATTCCTGCTGGCCCTGCTGATCAGTTTTTTATCGCTAAGGGTAAAGGCCATTTTTTTTGCCATGATAACTCTGGCTCTAGCCGAATTCGCCTTGATCCTGGCCATGAAACTAAGCCGGTTTTCAGGCGGAGAAGACGGTATAAGCATTTCCCTGCCCGGCCTGTTCACGGTATCGACCAATTTTGGCCGATTTCTGAACCAGGACATAACCGGCAGGATCATGGCTTATTATTTTATTCTGCTGTGCTGTCTGGCCTTGTTTTTAATGATGCTCCGGTTTATTCAATCGCCATTGGGCAGGGTGCTGCAATCTATCCGGGACAATGTTCAGAGGGCGGAAGCTCTGGGTTACAGCACCTTTATATTTCAAACTATTTCCATATCTTTTGGCTGCGTTGTGGCCTCGATAGTGGGCGTCCTGTACGCCGTGTGGGTCGGTTACGTAAATCCTGAGTCCAGCCTGGCTATCTCCATTGTCCTGGATATTCTGATTATGGTCATCATTGGAGGGATGGGCACTCTTTACGGTGGAATCATCGGTGCGGCTTTCTTACAGATAACCCAAACCTTCCTGCCCGACCTACAGAAGCTGTCTCTGGAATTGTTTCCGCAGGCCGGCTGGCTCCAGATAGCGATGGAACGCTGGCTCCTTATTTTCGGGGTCCTGTTTGTGCTGGTCGTTTTTTTCTTTCCTCGAGGCGTCATGGGTACAATCCAGGAATACACGGCACGCCGGAAGGCGGTCAAGGCGTCCTGAGAGAGATTATTCACTTATACCAATCTCGATTAACTAGTGTCTGTCCAGAAATGAGGAATCTTCTTCAAGATCGAGGAATGCGAGAATTTAACCCGCAGGAATACTGTATGTATTTCGAGGACTTAAATTTGAGCATGACAATGAGATTGGAGAAAATAACTAT
>JAZGHI010000458.1:0-4037 GCA_036480955.1 Candidatus Adiutricales bacterium | reverse complement strand
AAAATCGCGGATATGTTCAAGGCCCTGTCCAATCCCAACCGGCTTAGAATCTTCCTGCGCCTGATTTCCTGCTGTCCGCCGCGGACGCTGACCGAGATCAGGCAGGGGGTCGAGCCCGAGGGATGCGCCTGCGTGGGAGACCTGGGCCAGGACTTAGGTATAGTCCCTTCGACCATATCCCACCACATCAAGGAACTGCGCCAGGCCGGGCTTATCCGTATGGAGCGCAACGGCCAGCGGATCGAGTGCTCCATAGAGCCCGACACGCTGGTCGCCTTGCAGGATTTTTTCACGGACCAGCGGGTGCCGATAGTCTGATTATTTGTTCAGGCCTGCTGCCCGGCGGCATGGCTGGGGGTAGTCTGTTCAACAATTTGGGAGGATACCATGGAAGCCAGGGAAAAAGAAGAAGTACGCGACGCGGTCCGGGATAGATACGGCAAAATCGCCCAGGCCAATCAGGTAAACGCGGAACTGGACGCCGCCGCGTGCTGCGGGCCGGTTCAGATAGAAAGTCGGCCTGGAGAGGCCTCTCAAGACGCGGCCTGCTGTGGGCCTTCGGTCATCTCCGAAGAGCGGCTCGAAAAACTCTCGGAATACATGGGCTATTCCAAGGAAGACCTTGAAAGCGTGCCCGAGGGGGCCAACATGTCCCTGGGATGCGGAAACCCGGTGGCCCTGGCTTCGCTTAAATCCGGCGAGACCGTGGTCGACCTGGGCAGCGGTGGCGGCTTCGACTGCTTCCTGGCCTCGAAAGAGGTGGGTGATACCGGGAAAGTAATCGGTGTGGACATGACCACGGACATGATAAGTCTGGCCAGGGGAAACGTGGAAAAGATGGGAACCAGCAACGTGGAGTTCCGGCTGGGAGAGATCGAACACCTGCCCGTGGCCGACAATACGGCCGACATAATCATGTCAAACTGCGTGATCAACCTGTCGCCCGATAAAAGGCAGGTGTACCAGGACGCTTTTCGAGTGCTTAACCCCGGCGGGCGGCTGGCCATATCCGACGTCCTGGCCACGGCCGAACTTCCGGAAGAGGTCCGCCAGAATCTGGCCCTGGTATCAGCCTGCATAGGCGGCGCGGCCACCATCGACCATACCGAGGCCATGCTTTCGGAACTGGGCTTCGTGGACGTAAAAATCACTCCCAATGACCAGAGCCGGGAAATGATCCGCGCCTGGGACCCGAACAGGAGTGAAAACGCGGGGGATTACGTGGTCTCGGCCTACATCGAGGCGGTTAAACCCGCCCACGGCGGCGGGTAAAGGTGAGGTGTTTGTACTTCAATAAAATGCCTGCATACGGTCGATCTGTTACCGGCTTTTTTCGGGCGACCGCATGTGCCCACCGCCTCTGGCGGCTCCATTGGGTCGTCCCTACTGGATTTTTTACTCCAGCTATACCGCCCCGTATTTCTTGTCCCTCCTGAAAAAACCTCTTTTACTTGAAAGAGTGAAAATAAAGCAGAAAGTTCCGGGAACGGAAGCCGGACCTTTTCTGATCAAGTTTAAAAGACCCTCCTCATTACCATCCGAACCCGTTTGACAACCTCTGGAAAATGTACTAACTAGGCTAAAGAGCCCAAGCGTGTTCGTTGGTAAGTATTCCAGACATATACCGTTATTACGCGAGGAGGAAGAATATGATTTCCCGAAGATATATTCACTTTGCCGGGATGGTTACGATTCTGGCCATGGTGGCCGTATCGTTTGTTTGCGTTTCGCCATTGAAAGCTATAGCGGCAGAAAAGAAGACGCCGAAATGGATTTGGACCAAGGAAAGGCCCAAGCCGGTATGGTTTGATTGGGGCGAGAAATATTCAAAAGACAAGCCCATGCGGGGCGGGGTTCTGCGCATAGCCTCCGGTCGTTACATAGGCATGATGAATCCCAACCACTGGCCGGTCAACGACTGGGCGACCATTATCAGATTCTATGAGGGCCGGATGGCCTATGACGGGACCTACCGGCAGAGACGGCCCTGGCTGATTTCCTCTTTTAAATTCCACTCCCCGACCGTGGTCGACGAAACATTCAAACAAGGCGTTTATTTCTCCGACGGGACCGAGATGACCGCCGAGGGCGTCCTGTACCTCTTCAATTGGATAAAGGACAAGAAAAACGGCACCTGGAGCAGGGGCACCACAAAAATATATGAAAAAGTGGAAGTCGTGGATAAATATACCCTCAGATACACCACCAAGAAACCCTGGGGTAAATATCCAAGCGGCTGGTTCGGGTTCATCATTTCAGCCAAGGCGCTCAAAGGCGACGTGCTGTTGAGGGAAATCAAGACCGCCAAAAAAGTTTTAAAGAAGGCGAACAAGAAGCTGGCCAAACTTGAAAAAAAATCTAGTAAAACCGAGAAAGACACGGCCAAGATCGCCAAGATGAAAAAACAGATTGCCGGTTTAACCGCCGATATCGCCGGGTGGAAGAAGGAATCCGCCGGGCATATAAACACGGACCTGATGCCCGTGGGTACCGGGGCCTACATGTTGGAAAAGGCCTCGAGCGGGAACTTCATCAAGCTGAAAAGAAATCCCAACTGGTGGTTCGGGCAGAGCATCGGCCGACCCGAAATGCCTTATTTTGACGGCATATTGAACACGGTTATCCCTGACCCGGCTATCCGGCTGGCCAATTTAAGGGCCGGGAAGATTGACCAGATGGGGGTCAGCAAGTCCCAGTATGACATGATCAAGGACGATTCCAGCTTAAACGTTCACGCCTATCTGGCCAATCATACCGTACAACTGACCATGAACCACAAGTCCAAGGCCTTGAGCGACATACGAGTACGCAAGGCCATCTCCCACGCCATTGACCGGAAGGCCCTGATCGTGGGTACGGAGTTCGGCCTGGCCCGCGAAGCGAGCTGCCTCTACCCGGGCGATCACTGGGCCCATAATCCCGCCCTCAAACCGGTCAAGTACGACCCGGAACTGGCCAAAAGCCTGCTCAAAGAAGCCGGTTACGGTGACGGCCTCAGCATTAGAGGTTATACCGGCGCGACCGAGTCTTCAATCGCCCGGGCCGAGGCCGTGAAGAACATGCTGGCCAAGGTGGGTATAAATTGGCAGGTAGACGCTCTATCTCCGGCCGCCATAGACGACCGCATGAAAAACCTGGAATACGACCTGAGTTTCGGAGTCCTGGCCCTTATTCAAGACCCTTCCGGTGTGGTTGAAAATTTTTACATGCCCAGCGGCAGGTTTAATTTCGGGCGTTACGACGACCCCGTGATTACCAGAATGATAAACGACGCCATGGAAACCCCCGTGGAAGCTGAACGAAAAAATATCTACTTTGCCCTGGAAGAAAAGGTTTACAACGACTATACCGACGCCTGGCTCTGGTGGGAGATGACCGTCATGGCCCGGCAGAAACGGCTTCAGGGGTATAAACCGGAGTGGTGGGAGCAAGGCCAGACCCATTACCGGTACTCCCACCCCATGTGGTTCAAAGGCGGGAAACGGTAACTAAAAAAAATAAATATAAAACGAAAAGGGCAGGGTCTTTGATAGATTCTGCCTTTTTTTCTCCCCGTGCCAGGAAGGAGCCCTGGAGCGGGGAAAAAGAGCTTCTTATAAGGAATTTTTGAGATTGACTTGTAGATTCAATTGTGAAATCATCAACCTACTGAAATAATAGATGTTGGTAAGAAACCTTAAATTACAAATTCTACCGGGTTTATACAGGCTGTATAATCATTGTTGGGCGGTTTACTCTTGTCAAATGTTCAGTTCTCGAAAGGGCGATAGTAAGGCAGTGAAAGGAGGAATGCCTCCAAGCCAAACAAGAACTTTACACTCATTCCCGAAATCTTTGGAAAATAGAAATTAGCAGTTTGAATAAGCGAAAGGAGAATACCATGTATAAATTTGCTTGTAGAGATTTAGATGTGGATTGTGACTTCTCCACCACGGCAGAGTCTCCTGAAGAGGTCAAAAAAGCAGTCTTTGCCCATGCGGATGTGGTTCACAAGGAAATGTTGGAATCAATGACCCCAGAGCAATCAGCTGAATTGG
>JAZGHI010000457.1:0-10520 GCA_036480955.1 Candidatus Adiutricales bacterium | reverse complement strand
CGTAATTACTATAATGGATTCCTTAATCGATACGGCCCCTGATTAGAGAGATTAAACAACGGATGAAAATTTCCCATGTCTGACCAACCCCTAGCGCTTGATAAATCCATACATATTGAGGAGCCGGCCGGACGCAGCAATCTGCTGGACATGTCCATCAGAAGGGCCCTGTTCACCCTGGCCTGGCCCACTGTTCTGGCCGTCCTGCTGGAACACGCGGCCACCACGGTGGATATGATCATGGTCGGGCGGCTTGGGGCGGCCGAGATAGCCTCAGTCGGTTTCAGTTCCATGATCAATTGGACTCTCAGCGCCGCGGTCATGGGCCTCAGCGTGGCCGTGACGGCCATAGTAGCCCGATATATCGGGGCGGGAAAACCGGAAGGGATCGGCCAGAGCGTGGGCCAGTCCATGATCCTGGCCTTGATTCTTTCTACAGCGCTGTCACTCCTTATTTTTATAACGGCTCCCAATATTTTGAGTTTCTTCGGTGTAGAACAGGACGTTTTTCAGCTCTCGGTTCCTTATCTGCGTATTTTGTGTTTCGGGACTATCTTCCTGTCGGTAATGTCGGTCGCGTCCGGGGCGTTGCGCGGCGCGGGAGACACGCGGACACCCATGTATATTGGGGGAATCGCCACCGTAATCCACATCACCATCAATTATTTCCTGATATTCGGCAAAGGCGGTTTCCCGAACCTGGGAATCCGGGGAGCGGCCATAGGCACCCTGGTCTCACAACTGATAGCCGCGATTATTTATGGCTATTTACTCTTCTCGGCCCGGCTGAGAATATCTGTGGCCTTAAAGGATTTTAAATGGGATTCCAAACGGGCCTGGCGAGTGGTTCGATTGGCCATTCCGGCCTCGTCCGAGCAGTTTGTCATGGAGGTGGGATTACTCTTTTACGCCAAATTTATAGTAGCCTTCGGCACCATTGCCCTTTCCGGTTACCAGGTCGGCATGCAGGTACTCTCTCTATCTTTCATACCAAACGGAGGGATTTCCATGTCCGCCGCCACGCTCATCGGACAAAACCTGGGCGCGGACCGCAAGAAAGACGCAAAAAAGGCCGGTTGGATATGCGTGTTCTGGGGTGTGATCGCCATGTGCTCCCTCGGGGTGCTCTATCTTATCATACCTCGGCAATTAGCCTCGATTTTCGTGAAAGACCCCGAGGTGATTGGGCTAGCCGCCTCTTTTATCCGGGTGGTGGGGATCGCCCAGGCCATGATGGCCACTTATTTCACTCTGAGCGGCGCCTTGCGCGGGGCGGGTGATACTAGAACGCCCCTGCTGGTTACGTTTATCGGTATGTACGGTTTCAGGATCCCGGCCGCGTGGATTGCCACACGCTATTTGGGGATGGGTATTCAGGTCGTCTTCAGCTTCCTGATATTCGATTACGTGGTCAGACTGGTTTTCATCCTGATTCGGTATCAACGCGGCAGGTGGCTGGATACAAAAGTGTGATGAATTCTGGGGAATTGTTAGGGTGGCCAGCGGGTCGCCGCCTTTTTCATTATTCCTCAATTTCACGTTCAACCAGTGGGTATTCGAGCCCGTTGAACGGCAGGATGAACAGGCCGTCTTTTTCAAGAACACACTCGGCCAATTGATAATAGGCCGGACGCAGGAACCGGGCTGGAAACCGACCTTGTTTCACCTTGGCGTAAAGTACGTTATCCGGACCGATATATAAGGTGGTTGGGTCGAGTTCCTCCCGGCTGTGGTCATTTAAAACCAGCGTACAAGACTCCATATTTTTGCGCCCATCCGTCTTATAATCAGTACTGGTAATGACATAAAAGGTATCCTCGACCTCGACGAAACATCTCTGGTTGTTGAAATCGATAATGTAACGTCCCTTTTGGTCTAGTTCCACGTGGTCCATGAGCATGCGGTTTATACCCTCGTGGATCATTTCCGCGCCGTAATGCCAGAAGCGGCCTTCCTTGTCTACCCCGATAAGGCAGGGTGGAATACCATCAGGCCAATCATCAGGATTTGGACTTACCTCAAATTCCTTATCCGTCATGGTTAAAACTCTTTCCTACTGTCCAGAATAAGGGTCACCGGCCCCTCGTTTATTAAGGCCAGCTCCATCATGGCCCCGAATTCTCCAGTGGCCGTGGTAATGTTCTGACGGTTCATTTCGCTCACGAAATTCTGATAAAGCTTTTCCGCCTGGTCTGGTTCCGCGGCTTTGATAAAAGAGGGCCGTCTTCCCTTGCGGGTATCGCCCCAAAGTGTGAATTGAGAAACAATCAGGGCCTGTCCGCTCACGTCGAGCAGAGACCGGTTCATTTTGCCGTTTTCGTCACTAAAAATCCGCAAATTGACTATTTTCCGGGCCAGATATTTTCCATCCTCCGTGTTGTCGTCCCGGTGCACTCCTAATAGGATGACCAGGCCGGATCCTATGGCCCCGATTTCTTCACCATCGACCAGGACGCTGCCCCGGCTGACCCTCTGAATAACGGCCCTCATGATCCCTCTATATTTTACCTTCGTCTTCGGCGGCCTGAAGATCTAGCATTTCCTTGTTCATCATTTGTTTGTCCGGATCGAGCACCGGGAAGGCAGGAGCCGGCCCGGTGATTTCGAAAACTGATCGGTACAAATCGGGTTACAGTTAGCACATCTACCCTGGGAAGGCAATACAGAGGTCTTTATAACGCGGGCACGAAAAAAAGGTAAGAAAGTTAGAGGGAGCTAGTATTTGTGCATTGACACACTTTGTTTAGTGGACTACAATTACATAGTGAACTTTATTTCACAAGCTCTGGAGATGGAAGCTTTGCCGGAACGGCTGAATAAAATATTACTCATCGACGACGAACAGATCGTGCGAGATTCGGTAGAACGCGTCCTGACAAAGGTTGGATACGAGGTCGCTCTAGCGGCCGATGGACCAGCCGGGCTCAAAAAGATCGATCGGGAAAAATTCTCTCTGGTACTGCTGGATCTGAGGCTGCCTGGAAACGACGGATTGGCCGTCCTTCGGAAAATAAAGGAAAAAAGACCGGAATTACAGGTTGTTATCATTTCCGGTTACGGAACGGTCAAATCCGCGGTCGAGGCTATGAAACTAGGGGCCAAGGACTTTCTTTCCAAACCGTTTACCCCAAATGAACTCCGCCGCATCGTTAAAAGCTCTCTGGAAGATAAAACACCCTCAGTTAAAATTAAAGAGGCGGAACCAGAGAAGGGCCAGGTCCAGGTAATCTATAAGAGCAAGGCCATGACCGAAGTATTGGCCATGGCCCATCTCGCCGCGCCCACCGATTCAACGGTGCTGTTGACCGGTGAGAGCGGGACGGGTAAAGGACTAATCGCCAGGCTTATTCACCAGAATTCACAGAGGGCGAACCAGCCCTTTATTCACGTGGATTGCGGCACTCTGGTCGAGACTCTTTTTGAAAGCGAGCTTTTCGGCCACGTGAAAGGGTCGTTTACCGGAGCGGAGAGCGATAAGGTTGGAAAATTTGAGCTTGCTCAGGACGGCACTATCTTTTTCGATGAAATCAGTAACATCAACCTTGAGGTTCAGGCAAAACTCCTTCGGGCCGTCGAGGACCGCGAGGTGTCCCGGGTTGGCAACCATGATACCATCAAGGTGGACGTACGCATCCTCGCCGCTACTAATCAGGACCTTTACAAAGCCATTGACCAGGGAAAATTTCGGGAAGATCTCTTTTATAGGCTGAACGTGGTCTTCATTCACATACCGCCCTTAAGAGAGCGGAAAGAAGATATCCCTCCACTGATCGATTACTTCTTCGCTGTTTCTCAAGACCGCCGTAAAACGACGGTTGAATCAATATCTCCGGAGGCGGTGGACGTTCTCATGTCCCATGATTGGCCGGGTAATGTGCGGGAACTCGCAAATACCATTGAACGTCAGGTTGTGTTGGGGCAGAATGTGGCCATCCAGCCCGAAGACTTGAGCTTCGCCGACTGGCCTTCTTCAGTCGAGCAGGCCGCGGAGGACCTCTCGCTCAATGACGCGGAGCGGCTGCATATAGGCAAAGTATTGGAACGCTTTGAGGGAAGGCGTACCGAAGCTGCCCGTGCCCTGGGAATCGACCGGTCTACCCTTCGCCAAAAAATCAAAAAATACGGATTATAAGACAGAAACCTGATCCTTAGTTTTTGGCAATACACTTGCGCAAAGTTGTTAATTACAGGAGCGGGCCATCAGCAGGTCTTAGGCTATTATCTGGTATTAATACGCCTTTTCCTTCCAGAGCGGGAGGCTTAACCATCACGTTCAGGAAATAGTAACCGAATCCCGGTCCTGGTTATGAGTCTAAACTATTTGGTGATGCTAAAAAAGAGATTCAGGGAAAGGTTTCTTCAAGTGGCCGGTAACCTTGGTAATTTCAAGCCTTCTTCAAACTTATTCCGGACCTGATTTTTCGGACCAGGAAAATATCCTCCAGTTCGAATCCTAATTTTTCAACCGTTTCTCGCGGAACGATCAAACTGCCGCGCTTGTTTATCTTTATCTCGTTTTTTATTTTGGAGGAGGAGGCTCCTCTTCGCCTTGAAACTACCCTCTCCTTCTCAGTTTTGCTGGTGCGAGGATTTTGCTTACGGACCGTTTCAAGACCGAACTTGGATATTAATTCCCTATCGAGTTGGCCCGATTCGACTGCCTCAATTAATTTTGATGAATCCACAAGCCTTCTTTTTTTCATTCTCTCCTACCTCATACAGATTGACACACGGCTTAACCCCGTGTCCGAACTTTTTTTTGTCCTTTATAGTGAAAATATAACCACATATTTATCAGATAGCAAATTTGCGATAAGCTCTGAGAATTAAAAACAACGCCTTTAATGCTGTTAAAGGAAAAAATATGGAGCAGGAATACCGGGTTCTTTTTCATTATCAGGCGTTTAATCAGAAGCAACTAATCAACTGTTCGGGTCCACCCGGTTTTTCTTCCGGTCGCTGATTGATACGTATGCAGAATAAATAATCAGTTATAAGTATTGTGTCAAGCAAAAACTTAACAAAGCCAGTTTTCTGTATCATGGATAATTTTCGGTGAACGAGCCCGGAGAAGGTTTGTGGGAGGGTTCCTCAGGGTCATATTAGTAATCACATTTACCTAAAACTCGTAAGAATTAAAATTTTCAGATCTAATTTGTAATTCCCGCAGAATATGTCATCCTGTTCATCGAGCGGGACAAGAGCATGATTTATATTTGTTTCCACAGCGGCCATAGAAATTGCCGCGATAAAAATAGAGTCGTCCGGGAGTCTCTGACCGGCTGGAAGACAGTGGCCAAAGGGGCCGGACAGGGCTTTGTTCACGAAATCACCGCCCTAGAAATTCTTTTTCTTGACAAATCATATAGCTTCAAATAAATTGAGCCCCGTTGACGTGTCGATAGGCCGAGGTAGCTCAGACGGTAGAGCAGGGGACTGAAAATCCCTGTGTCGGCGGTTCAATTCCGTCCCTCGGCACCATTCGAGTTAGAAAAAGGGCCTTCCGAGGCTCTTTTTCTGTTTCGGTTCTTTATTTCCCATGGATTTAGAGAAATTTGAGCCGCAGGGTCATTTAAGATATGATTAATGGGCCAGCCCATTTTTCCATTATTTATTTTTAATTATGAAACGTTTTCCAGAAAAATAAGTATTTCATAAGTAGAGTATTAATCGAAATAACTTTAGTTCCATGTGCGGGATGGTCTTCGGAAATAAAAAGTATAATGAAAATTAGCTTCGGTTTGTCCATGAAAAAGTATGGGGAAAAACCGGTGGGATGAATAATCGGGCAAGATAGATTATGGTGAAGGGAGTCTGTCTATTTACTCGATTAACCATCTTAGTTTTCCAGCATTTTTTTGACACGTTTTCCCGAAGTAATTGGGGTTAAATTCCTATTTTAGGCCGTGGTAATAATTGAAACTGAAATAGACTGCCCCAAAGAAGGCACTGGTGTGGAATCAAGCAGGTAAAAAGCCGAAAAGCAATCGATCCGAGATTAATGTCAAATATGTTTTCTAAACAGCAAGGCGATTACTCCAATGACAGATAATCCCGCGGCCAGGCCGGTCAATACAGGGTCAATTCCCAACTTATCTATCGCGCGTCCGATAACCGGGGTCATCAGCCCGGCTGTTTCCATACCCAGAAAAAAGTAGATGCCCAGCACCGTGGTTCTGCGGCCGACCGGGACCACGTCGGCGATAAGTGATTCCATGGTCGGCATTCGGGCGCTGATGGCCAGGCCGTAGAGCATCAGTGATAGTATCAAGGGCAGCCCGAAAGGAGACCGGGTTACCGCGAAAAACAATGGACCGGCCAGGATCAGACAAGCTAAAATCACCTGTTTTCTTCCGAACCGATCAGAGAGGGCTCCACCCAGAGGCGCCCCGACAATTCCGGTGCCCGCTATCAGGCTTACTACCAGACCTGCCCATTTTGTGGATATTTTGTGATGATCCACCATGTAAAGCGGTAAGTAGGAGTTTACGCTCGCGAAAACAATCTGCATGGTCATGGAAAGGCCGACGATGACGCCAATGGCACGTATGATCTGAGACCAGGGTATCAAGTCTTGATCGCCGCTATTATGGACGGTGTTGTTATGGGCCGGGGTTTCGGAAACATTATCCGGCCCTGTTTCTTCATCAAAATCACCTTCTGTTTCTGCGGTTGAAAGCCAGAGGAGTATTCCAACCAAAAGGGCGGGCAGGGCCAGTACAAAAAATGGTATTCGCCATGAATCAAACAAGGTCGCCAGACCCAGAGCCATGGCCGGCGTCAGCAGGAAACTGGCGCTTCCTCCCGTAACATGCATCCCCAAAGCCCGCCCCCGTATAGCCAACGGCAGGGATTGAGAGATATATGAGGAGGCCGGGGCATGGTAAGTCCCTCCGATTAACCCCATGGCGATAAAAAACAGCGCCATCTGCCAGAAGGCTTGAGTAAGACTGACACCAATGCCGGTGAAAGATATGATCAGCAAGCCCAGGATGATGATAAGCCGGCGGCCGAATCTGTCGGCCAGCATGGCCGAAGGGACCTGGCCAAGTCCGTAGGCAAGGCTGAAGCAGGATACCAGTATGCCCGACTGAAAATAATTCAGGCCAAACGTTTCACGCAATATAGGCAGCAGAGGTATCAGCACTCCCGTGCATACATGATGGCTGAAATGAGCTGTCATGAATTGGGGAATGAGGTGTTTCGGTGCTATTTTCGGCATAATGGTAAAATTGACTCATCCCTTTCCGAATCTCCGGCGGCGGCCGTCTCGACTTCTCGTATTCCTCTAATATAACGCTTAAGCTAAAGTGGTTAACCGAGGGATCGGCCCTTTAACGGCATCTTATGGCCTTTAAGGGCTGATTTTAAAAATTTGGCGATGGGGGCGATGATCCTGTTTCGGGAATACTATACACAGCGTCATTGAATGATGCCGTTAATACGTGTTTTTGGCTGTATTATATAATCAGCCTTTTTTTATGCGTAATTACTTATGACGCTTTATATAACCTTCTCGATCTCTCAAAGTCAAACAGTATTCATTCACTCATCGTGCCGGTATTTAGATAAGTGTATCCATTATCGAGTTCTACAATTCTAAAATTGAGAGATTGATGGGTGAGAGGGCCTTACACCGGCCTGTCCACCATTTCGAGATGAAGCCTGTCCCCGGTGTAGGGATGCTTAGCCGCGCATTCTTCGTCCAATTCAACGCCGAGTCCAGGCGCCGTCGGAGGGATAATATATCCTTCCTCCCACTGGATCGATTCCTTCAGGATTTCGGCATGGAATCCGCCCCAGGTCTCGACACTCTCTTGTATCAAGAAATTGGGACTGCACGTGTCGATTTGTATGTTTGCCGCGGCTTCAATCGGTCCGCAATACAGATGCGGAGCCAGTTGCGCGTAATGGGCTTCGGCCATGCCCGCGATTTTTTTGGCTTCAAGTATCCCACCGACCCGTCCCAAGGCAAATTGTAAAATCGAGGCGGCTTGCTTCTCCAATAAAGTAACAAATTCGTACTTTGTGGCCAGCCGTTCCCCGGAGGCTATGGGAATGCTGGTCGAACGGGCGACCCGGGCCATTTCTTCCACGTTCTCCGGAGGCACCGGTTCTTCGAGCCATAATGGGTCGAATTTCTCAATCCTCTTGGCCAGACGGATGGCGCTCGAAGTGGTCATTTGTCCATGTGTGCCTATAAGTAAGTCGCATTTGCTCCCCACGGCCTCACGAACATTTCCCACAACTTTCTCAGCGTTATCCAACTGTTCCAAAGAAAGCTGTCTTGGATCAAAGGCCGAAAAAGGCATAACCGGATCGAACTTGACGCCGGTGAAACCTTGTTTAACATAATCCGAGGCCCTTTTTGCAGCTCCTTCCGGGTCTCCAAAAACCCAAGGGTCTCCGGGTTTTTCAGGATAAATATAAGTGTAAGATCTGATCTTTTCGTGAACCTGGCCGCCCAGCAATTCATAGATAGGTTTGTTCAACTCTTTACCGATGATATCCCATAAAGCCATTTCAATACCGCTTAAGATGCCCATAAGCGAGACGTCCGGACGCTGTGTGTAGCCACTTGAATACACAATCCTCCAGAGTCTTTCGATTTTAAAGGGATCGGACCCAATCACGTACCGTTCAACCACGTCCTCAATCATCTGCTCAACCGTGGTTGGATTAAAGGGTACGGAATAAACTTCCCCGTAACCTTCCACACCATCGTCGGCGGTCAGTTTTAAGAAAATCCAGTAGAATCCACCGTAGTAGGGTATCGGGTTTCCAACTACATACGTTTTGAGGTTCGTTATTTTCATGGTCATTAACCCCCTTCCGATGAGAATGTTATTAAAGCAACCAAAACAATCCTGAAGCTAGTCCCCATTATTTATCAGTACCCGGAGCATTGTATCATGAATCTCTTGAGATTTCACAAAGGTTGACCCTTACCCGCAAATATGATCTGGACCGGGCGGTCGTTCTTTGTCAGGATTTTTTCCAGGCGCTTGATATTTTTAAAAATCAGATAGGCACGTTTATTTCGAGATAGAACCGCATTAGATCCGGATGAAATGTATCATTTCCCGCGGGCACAGGTGTGTGAGTTGTGAAAACACTTGCGGCCCGTACAAATTCAAGGGCTTCGTTAAAGCTCAAGCCTTGATTTTCTCTGATAGATAAGGTTAAATTGGGTAAGAATTACGCTTGTGAAGAAATTCAGTTGACAGGGTTGATAGTATAGCCACCCTCAAAACAGATGGCCATTCCAGTTGGTTCAGTTCGAATAACCTTTCCGGTTACCTTAATGAGGGCATGTTTACCTTCCAACTTCTTTAGTTCTTCAATTGAGAGAATCAGATCGAGTTTAACCTTGGTGCCTTCAGGGAGGGGTTGGTCGGTCTGGAAATAGGCTCCGCCGGAGCAGACGTCGCTGGTTAATAAATTGATAACTTCTTTGTCATGTTGCTCGGCTTCAGAGTTGATTTCTAAAGTTGCTGGAAGTTTAAGACTGTATCTTTGTAACCGCCTTGAGTTTTCCATATATAATACCCTAGATTTAAGAGTAGAATATATAATCCTCAAGCACAATACGAATAAAGGATGGTTTTAGTACCACAATGTATCAGTTAAAACTAAGGCAAAAGTATGAGTTTTATAATATTGGTACTAAGACACCAAAAATCCCCGGGTAAGTTCGATCTTGATGTCATGTCTTTAAATTTGCCATGGCCCATAGAATGGCCTGAAGACGGTTGGGCACGTTAAGCTTCGAATATATGTTGTATACATGGCTTTTTACCGTGTGAGGACTTATGAAGAGCTTTTCGGCGATGACCTTATTTGTGGCTCCGATCATGACCAGATTCAGTATCTCGATTTCTCTTTTGGAGAGAGAGTTTTCCGCACTCCTGGAAGATGTTGATAGAAAAGACCTCTTCCGCAGAATAGCGTTGGTCAGGATTTTTCTAGGAGCCCACAGTTCCCCGTTCAAGGTAGCTTGGAGGCATTTAGGCAGCCTCTCCAAAGGATCTGAGTCATAAAAAAATCCCCTGACTCCCAGTTCTATCGCGTCCTCCTCTATGCCCAGACCGGAACTGAGGTTAATGAACAACACAAAATCTCGGTCCGAAACATTTTCATATTTCGATTCAAATTCAAAAAGACCTTCTTCCTCGCCTTCCTGGCAATCCCAGAGTATGAGTCGAGGCTGATTCTGATTTTCCTCGTTGTCTAAGGGAATTAGGTGATCGTCATCCCCGGCAATACAATTGGCATCAGTTACCCGTTCCAAAAAGGAGGTCATCAGCTCGTTCTGTCTCCTTTTCGGTCCAATCACACAGATCGTGCTTTCAGCAACCTTGAGCTTTTCCATAATTTCAGCCTTCAGAGATTAGCGTGGTACGATTTGATCACCTCTTTTCTATCAAAGCCCTCCCAGATAATCAAGCGGGAATAACATTTATCTTCCGAACGTGTTCTCCTCCTAAAAACCCGTCCGTATCATCCGCTTTAGTTCCTTC
>JAZGHI010000456.1:0-5041 GCA_036480955.1 Candidatus Adiutricales bacterium | reverse complement strand
GCTTAAAAAGGATGATGAATTCTACACCACCACTTGCCCCGAATGCGGCGGACCGGCTCACCGTGAAACCGATGTGTCCGATAATTTTCTTTGCTCGGCCTGGTACTTTTACCGTTATCCATCAACCGCATTCAGTGACCGGGCCTTTGACCCGGAGATGACAAAAAAATGGCTGCCGGTTGATTTATACGTCGGTGGGCATGAGCACGCCGTCCTTCACCTGCTCTATTCCAGATTTCTCTGCATGGCTTTCCACCAGATCGGCCTCGTGGATTTTGAAGAGCCCTTTAAAAAATTCGTGGCACACGGTATCCTTACCAAGGATGGAAGCAAGATGAGCAAGTCCAAAGGGAACGTGGTCAATCCTAATGAGTATATCAAGTTATATGGAGCCGACACCTTCAGGGTATATCTGATGTTTATGGGTGACTATCTGGAAGGCGGCGACTTCAAGGACGAAGGGGTCAGGGCCATGCGCTCCTTCCTGGACCGGGTCTGGAACCATGTTTCCTATGAGGATCTTGACCAAGCCGAACCCGGCGAGAATGAGACCTTGTATTGGCTTCATCGAACCATAAAAGAGGTGACACAGGATCTTAAACGGTTTTCTTACAACACCAGCCTGGCCCGGCTAATGGAACTGCTGAACCATATTTCCAGAAATTCGATTAAAAACAAGGTGGTTAGTGAAACCTTTATCAAACTCCTGGCGCCCTTTGCTCCCTATATCTCAGAAGAACTATGGCAGCGTCTCGGGCACGACCAGAGTGTTTTCAACCAATCCTGGCCTGAATACGTGGAGGAGTACACGCGTCGGAGTACTATCGAGTATGTGGTACAGATAAATGGAAAAGTCCGGGTTAAAATGGCCATGGATTTCGGATTGGCTCAAGAGGAAATCGAGAATCTGGTCATGGCCCATGATAGGGTCCAGAATTTAATCGAAGGAAAAGAGATCGTAAAAAAAATATTCGTACCCAATAAGCTGATAAACCTGGTGGTAAAATAAACGGAGTGAAATCGAAGCGTTACCTTTGAATCAGCAAGCCGTTTACCCCCAAAAAAGCCGACATTTTGGCCTGGTCGGTCTAATCTTAGCAAATTCACCTTCCTTGACATCTGCGGATTTTAGACAAAAGGTCTGGCGGGTGAATCAATTTGTGTAATTTATCACTTTTGACTTGACTCAGACAGGCCAAACAAGGCATATAAATTAGCTTGATTTGCTTAGAACGTGGAGGAGCCTAATGTCAAACACTGAGCAGACCCTAACCATTGATGGGAAAAACGTGAGTTTTACTCCCGGTCAAACTATTTTAGGGGTAGCTAGAGAAAACGGGATAGATATCCCTACATTATGTTATTTGGAGCGATGCCGCCCCACAGGTTCATGCCGGGTCTGTCTGGTCGAAGTCAAAGAAGCCGGCAGCCTGGTTACTGCCTGCGACCTGCCCGCGGCCCCCGGTATGGAGGTAGAGACTGAAAACGAGGCCGTGATCGCGGCCCGGCAGATGGTCATCGAACTCATGCTGGCCTCCGGCGAGCACAGTTGTGTGACCTGCGAAGCCAACGGAGATTGCGTGCTGCAGGACTTGGCCTATCGCTATCAAGTGGAGACGGTTCGATTCCCGCGGCCCATGGAATACTATCCCACTGAGGCCAATAATCCTTTAATTATCAGGGACTTCAGCCGATGCGTGCTCTGCGGACGTTGTGTGCAGGCCTGTAACGAAGTACAAGTCAACCTGGTCATCTCCTTTCAGTATGAGGGGGCTAAATCGAAAATAGTCACCCAAGGTGACGTGCCGTATGAAGAATCAAACTGCGTTTTCTGCGGCGAATGCGTAAAAGTCTGCCCGGTCGGAGCTTTGCTGGAAAAAAAGGCTCATTATCTGAGCCGAAAGTGGCAGGAAACAGAAGTAAGGACAACTTGTACCTACTGTGGAGTGGGTTGCCAGATCAACCTGCATAAGAAAAATGGTAAGGTAATCAGGGTAACCGGCGTGGATGACGGCCTCCCGAATTTAGGCAGTCTCTGCGCCAAGGGGCGTTTCGGTTACGAATTCATTCATTCCGAGGATCGTCTGACAACGCCCTTGATACGTAAAGGTGCAAGTTTCCGAGAAGCTTCCTGGGACGAGGCCCTGGACCTGGTCGCCAAACGCTTCACTGAGATCAAAGACGAACACGGGCCCGATAGCCTGGCCGGGCTCTGCTCGGCCCGCATGACGAACGAAGAAAATTACCTCATGCAGAAACTGGTGAGGGCCGGTTTTGGAACGAACAACATCGATCATTGCGCCCGTCTCTGACACTCTTCAACCGTGGCCGGTCTGGCCACAAGTTTTGGCAGCGGCGCTATGACCAATTCCATCGCTGAGATCGAGGATGCGGATGTGATCCTGGTCATCGGTTCGAACACCACGGAAAATCATCCGGTTATCAGTAATTTTGTAAAAAGGGCAACTCTTAAAGATTCGAAATTGATCGTGGCTGACCCACGAAAGATCACCCTGACGGATTTTGCCGAATGCTGGCTCCGGCAACGGCCGGGCACCGACGTAGCCCTCATTAACGGTCTGGTCCAGGTTATTCTGAGCGAAGGTCTTCAGGATCAGGCGTTTATTGATGAACGTACCGAAAATTTTGAAGCCCTTAAAAATAGTGTGGGTGAGTATACACCGGAAAAGGTGGAGGAAATTACCGGTGTTCCGGCCGATGAGTTGATCAAGGCTGCCCGCCTATATGCCCAGGCTGAAACGGCCACCATCCTGTATGCCATGGGCATCACCCAGCATACAAACGGGACGGACAACGTAAAGGCCTTGGCCAACCTGGCCATGGTCACCGGCAATCTGGGTAAGCCCTCGGCTGGTGTCAACCCCTTACGTGGCCAGAACAATGTTCAGGGCGCCTGTGACCTGGGTGGATTACCGGATGTTTACCCCGGATATCAGAAAGTTGCCGAACCGGCGAACAAGAAAAAATTTGAGAAAGCATGGGGGGTAACTCTTTCGGATAAAGCAGGTCTGACCCTGGTTGAAATCACGGATGCCATGTATAACGGCCAAGTCAAAGGCCTCTATATAACGGGCGAAAACCCGGTATTATCCGACCCTGACGCCAATCATGTTGAAGAAGCCCTCAAGAATTGTGATTTCCTGGTTGTTCAGGAAATCTTCATGACCGAAACGGCCCAACTGGCCGACGTGGTTCTACCTGGATGCTGTTTCGCCGAAAAAGATGGAACATTCACTAATACCGAACGCCGCGTCTCCCGCGTCCGACAGGCTGTTAATCCTCCGGAAGGTGCCATGCAGGACATCGAAATCATTGCCGGCATCGCTTCCCGGATGGGAGTTTCAATGCCGAATACTGAACCAGAAGCGGTTCTGGCGGAAATCGCCTCCGTGACCCCCTCTTACGGCGGTATCTCTTTTTCCCGGATTGAGGAAACAGGCCTTCAGTGGCCCTGCCCGGATAAAGACCATCCCGGCACACCGATCCTGCATCAAGAGAAATTCACCCGAGGATTAGGCCTTTTGGCCGAGGTTAAGCATCAGGAACCGGCGGAGAGTCCTTCAGGCCAATATCCATTAACTCTAACCACAGGCCGGATTTTATACCAGTACCACACCGGCTCCATGTCCCGCCGGAGCGAGGGGCTTGAATATCTGGCGCCCAAGTGTGAGATTGAAATAAATCCGAGCGACGCGGAAGAGTACAAACTCGCTACAGGCGATGAGGTGCGGGTCTCATCCGTACGAGGCGAGATCACGGCTTCGGCTTTAGTAACGGACCGTGTACCTGAAAAAACCATATTCATTCCGTTCCATTACGCTGAATCCGCGGTCAACAAACTTACTCAGGCAAAACTGGATCCAATAGCCAAGATACCGGAACTCAAAGTAGCGGCTGTTCAGCTAAAAAAGGTCGCTAGTGCGGAAGCCGGCGAATAATCAGGTAAGCTGTTCTTTAAAGTAAAATCTCCGAAACTTTGAGACGGGTTTCGGAGATTTGTTTTTATTCAGACTCGGTTAATCTAAAACGTAAAAACCGTTTGCGTAAATTTTACTGAGTCACCACGCGGCGGTCTAACAGGATGAGCCTCTCAGCCATGGTATACAGGATTTTTTTCACGAATTTTAACTGAAGCCCCGTTTCCATCTGGTCAATCTGGCTGGGATCGAAGCGCAGGCAAAAGACCTGTTCCTTGGCTATAACATGGGCCGTCCGCGGGCTTCCGGCCAGGGCGCCGATTTCCCCGAAAGAATCACCGGCCTGGAGCACGGCCAGTATCTTCTGGCCCTTGACCACGCTTACCTGCCCTTTCAGGAGGATGTACAAAAATACATCTTTATCACCTTCGGTAATGATTCGCTCTCTAGGCTCGGCTTTTACCCATGAACCGGCCTTAATAACGGCATCGACCTCTTCGGTCGAGAATTCCCTGAAGAATTCTATTTTTCCAATCACTTCGGGATAGGCATTCATGTCTTAACCGGGATAAATATGACCTTTTATTCTTTGACAGTGTAAATCCGGAAAACTGATGCGTCAAGGATATTCGCTACCCATGCCATGACAGTCAGGGTCCGCGATGTTTAGTGCTTTTTATCTAATTTTTACCCAAAATATGTTTTTCCTTTATTTAAACTTCCTTCCGTATTGACAGGAAAACAGGCTTTTGGTAAATTAATTCTTGTTGTTCATCGGGGCTGTAGCTCAGCTGGGAGAGCGCATGAATGGCATTCATGAGGCCAGGGGTTCGATCCCCCTCAGCTCCACCAAAGAAATCAAGGACTTGGGTCAATAGGTCTGAGTCCTTTTTATATTCGGTAAGCAAGAGGTAAGCACGGGGCGGGGTTTCGGGGGTATTATAGTCGCGCAAATGGTTCTAGATAAAGTTGCAGATGGAATTAGATATTTCTGGTCGCAAAACTGGACAAAATTACAGAGCGTAAAAACCTGTCTGAATCAGAGTTCCCTATTCAGGCAGGTCAAAATAGTAAACCCGTTCTATTTATAGCCGTATACTAAA
>JAZGHI010000455.1:0-3054 GCA_036480955.1 Candidatus Adiutricales bacterium | reverse complement strand
TTTACCATGCTGGGTGTGGGCGGAGGTTTCCTGTACGTACCGATTTTGCTGTCAAGCGGGATCGATTTCCATGTGGCGGCCACCACCAGCCTGATTATGCTGGCCACGGCCCAGATATCAGCCTTATACAATTTTTTCAGGTCCGGTCTGGTAGACCTGAGGCTGGCCATGGTCCTCGGGCTGCCGACGATGATCGCCGCCTTCGCGGGTGGAATGCTGGCCCGGTATTTCAATGTGAGCGTGTTGTATTTGATGTTCGCCCTGGTGCTTTTTTTATCCAGCTATCTCATGTTCCAGGATGAGGATCGCCTCGGGAGACTGGGTAAACGTGTGGTAACGTCTCCCTGGAAATGGCGTTCGGAATTTGCAGGATACACCTATAATGTAGACTTGGCGGTCGCCATCCCACTGGCGTTTATGGTTGGGTTTTTGAGCGGAATGCTGGGGCTCGGAGGCGGCTGGTTGATAATCCCCATGATGGTGGTGCTATTCAACGTTCCCATGAAAATTGCCGTGGCCACGTCATCGCTGATGGTGCCGGTTACGGGGCTGTCCGGCTTTTTCGGCCATAGCACCGCGGGCCATTTCGAGCCCAGGCTGGCCATCTCACTTTCTTTGGTGGCCATCGTCGGCGCCCAGATCGGATCAAAGATTTCGATCAAAACCGAAGCTGTCATCCTCAAGGCGACGTTCGCTTTCGTGCTGGGGCTGATCGGTATATGGATGATACTCAGGGTCATTTAAGTAAATGCTTGAGAGAGTCGTCCAGAAGGTATGATGTTTGGCCGGGCATTAAAGATCGAGTATCCCGCCCGGCCCGGTAGAGAATAAATGGAAAGGTTAAGCAGGATTAATTTCAGACACTTTTTCTGGCCGGGAATGGCGGTGCTCACTCTAGTAGCTGGGGCGATTATTTTCGATGCCCCGGTGGCCGAGAATACACCTTCCGCCGACCTGTGGTCCAATAGATATCCGTCCCAACAGCCGGTCATGGACCCCGTAACCCCAGGTCCCGCGGACACGGCTTTACAGGTCCAGGAAGGTTTCAATCTGGCGGTCTCGAAGGTTAGGCCGGCTGTAGTCAGTGTCTCGCAATCATTAAACTCGGCACTCGCCCAGGCTGATACCGGCATGACTTTACTTGATCCATACCCCGGCAAAGCCGGACCGGTAGGTTCGGGGTTCATAATCGAGCCAAACGGTTATGTGATTACGACCGGTCAAACCGTGGGCCAGGCCAAGCAAGTCCGGGTAACATTCTTTTCGTCCGGGAAACGGGAATACCAGGCCGATGTCATAAGAGTGGACCCCGAAACGGACCTGGCTCTTTTAAAGATTCGCACCCGTGAGATATTTCCTACGGTTTTGCTGGGAAATTCCGATTTAACCGAAGTGGGCGACATGGTTCTGGCCGTGGGAAGTCCCTTCGGCTTCTCACGTACCGTAACCATGGGAATCATCAGCAGTAATAAATGTAAAATAAATATTGACGGAACGAAGTTTCCAGACCTGATACAGACGGACGCCGCCATCAACAGGGGAAACGACGGCGGTCCCCTGGTCAATATCAAGGGCGAGGTGATCGGTGTTAACATGGCCTCATTTGTGCCAAATAACCAGTACTCGGGAATAAGTTTCGCCGTCCCGATCAATGATGCCCTTAAATTACTGAACGGCACGGCCAGATAGGTCGCTTACGGATGTAACCTACTTTTCTTAACACACCTCATCCCCGGCGATATGTTAACGCCGGGAGAGGGGAGACACGGGACAGGCTTCGTTCCCGTTGAAAAACAGAAACAGGAAACAGAAATGACCGGACCGCAAGATCAACAATTAGTAAAATTCCTGATGGCTTCAGCATTCATATTGGTTCTGGTGATCCTGGTGATCGTATTCAGCCATGAGAGGAAAAAACCTCACAACCCGGAGGAATTCGCGGCCTCGGCTTTTAACCAGATGTTTTCCGCCCGGGAATGGAAACCGGGAATGGGGCCAAAACCGTTCGTATACCACCCGGCCGGATTAAACCGACTGGTATGGCAGCCCCTGCCGGTCCAATATCCACAACCGCAATCAGGCGGCTGAGTGAGGGTTCCGGGCTCGGGCAGCCCGCAAAACGATTACGTAATGACTCCGGGGACGAGTCAGGCTTTTCAGGTAATTCAACCATAATGCTATCGGGAACAGGTTGAAGGCATTAACTGGATGACGGAGAAATTTATATATGTATAGAACTCTCACTACTGTAGCCTTAACCGTTCTGGCCGTGCTGTTTTCCATACAGAACTTTGATAACGTGCCGCTTTATTTCTTCTGGGGCAAGCCTATCCAAATCCGGCTCATCTTTATCATCGCCGTGTCCGGTGTAATAGGGTACATCGTTCGTCACTACATAGGTATTGTAAGGGAAGAGGCCCTGAAAAGAAGGCTCAAGGCGGCCTTGAAAATGAATAATGACCTCAGGGCGAACAGCGATCCAGATAAGGATTTCTTTTAAGAGCAATGTTAATACCCGAGAAATCTTGTGAAAAATGCAGCGCGAGAGTGGCCTGGATCGGCATCTGTACCAATCTGCTCCTGGTCTTTCTCAAAATGATCGTGGGTATCACCAGCGGCAGCAAAGCCTTGATGGCCGACGGCTTGCACTCCGCCTCAAATATAATCACCGCCTCGGCCATACTGGTCAGCCAGAAATTTGGCCGGAAAGAGGCCAATGAAGAATTTCCGTATGGTTATGGCAAGGTCGAATTTCTAGCCGCCGGGGCCATCACCGTTCTAATAACCACTGGAGCGATAATTCTGATAGCCGTGTCAATAAGGCACCTTCTCCATGAACCTCGGTCCTCCCCCCGCTACACCGCCTTGCTGATGGCTCTGATTTCTATCGGGATCAATGAAATACTTTTTCGATACATGCGTTGTGTGGGCACTCACACCAAGAGCCAGACCATTATGGCCTCGGCCTGGGCCAACCGGGCGGATTGCTTTTCTTCCCTGGCCGTTATCATTGGAGTCCTCGGGTCGAAAATGGGCTTAAGCCACATGGACCCG
>JAZGHI010000454.1:0-2121 GCA_036480955.1 Candidatus Adiutricales bacterium | reverse complement strand
AGACCGATCGGGGAATTCTTCAGAGCCGTATCGTGGTCAATGCGGCCGGTCCCTTCGCGGCTGAGATAGGGCGTATGGTAAACCTGAATCTGCCGCTGGAGTCGGTTCGCCGGCAAAAGGCTTATCTAAAAACTTCTGTGGCCATTCCCCAGGATGCCCCGTTTACGGTTGATGTCAATAACAATTCTTACTGGCGCCCTGAGCCCGGGGGAGTGATTATCGGTTGGGTGGATTCGGAGGAGCCGGTCAGTCAGCCAACCGAGAAAGTGCATACGGACTGGGAGTTTCCGGCTATAACTTTGGACAAGGTGAAGCGCATGACACCGTTCTTTGAAGAAGTCGAAAAAACCGTAAGACAACCCGATATGCGTACGTCAGCCGGATACTATGTCTACACGCCCGATGACCAGCCGCTGATAGGACCTGTCCCGGAAGTTCCCGGTTTTTATGTCAATTGCGGCTATTGGGCCGGCGTGATGCTCTCTCCGCAGGCAGGTAAGCGAATCGGCGAACTCGTCACCGGAAAGTTGGATCCCAAAGACAACCCGTTGCGGCCGACACGTTTCAAAGAAGGGCTTGGGAAAAAGGGTAAAACCCTTATGAGCCATTAGGCTCTCAAAACTTAAACCTGAAAATAAAATAATAGGATACCTCCAATATTCAATTTTCAATTTCCGGTTAGGAGAATTCGCTATGCTATTAGGCTTACATACATACAGTCTTCATCTGCACGGCATGGGACAGAATTGGGGCGGCTTCAAGCTTCAATGGGAGCCGGTGTGGGACATCTTCGGCCTGATGGACGAAGCCAAGAAGCTGGACCTCGACGGACTGCACTTGACTGCTGCTGATCTGGGCGCTACCGATAAGGCCCACCTGCGTGATGTACGCCGGGCCGCTGAGGAAAGAGGATTGTTTCTGGAGTACAATTTCTCATTGGACGCATCCGAATACGATGATCGTCTGACCAATACCATGGAGGAAGGTATCGCCATTGCTGAGTCGATCGGTTCAGATATCGGAAAAATCAGCATGGATATTAAAAGACCTCATCCCGTATGCGGATCTGCCTTCCATCCCAAGGTAATTCCCCAGCTGGAGGATATCGCCCGCAAGGCCGAAGCTGCTGCTCCAATCGCTCAGAACGCGGGTGTAAGGCTCTGCCTGGAGAATCACACCGAAGCTTTCAGTGATGAAGTGCTCTGGATCATCAACCGCGTCAACCACCCTTATGTGGGGGTTTGCGTTGACACGAATAATTCGATGATGGTGGGAGAAGATCCGATGACCGCTATCCGCAAGCTGGCACCCGTATCCTTCACCAATCATTTTTCCGATCATCGTATTGTCTTTGATCAATACGGTTGCCGCATTGTCGGGGTCGCAACCGGAACGGGAGACGTCCCCATGCGGGAAGCGTATGAGGTCATCCGGGCCAATCCGAATATGAAACGCCTCAATATCGAAGTGGAGTTCGATCCCGGAACCGACGGCCCCGAGGAAGCCCGTCGTCGAGAGTACCAGGCCGTTGTCGATAGTATCCGTTTTACCCGCGAGGAGCTGGGTGTGGGTCAGGGAACTTAGACCGAATGACGATCACCATCGTCGATAAGCCACGCTAAACCGGCTGTGCACCTCTTTGCAACAAATCAAAGACAGCCTCAACCGGCCCATTAACGCCCCCTAATTTTAAGGAGATCTGTCAGCTGATGAATTTCAAAACCATCCAGAAAAGATCGACCCCTGAAATCATCATTAACGAGATTGTTCAACATGTAAAATCCGGAGAATTAAAACCGGGCGATAAACTGCCGACGGAACGCGATATGTCACAAATGTTCGGTGTCGGGCGCTCATCTATCCGGGAGGCAATCAAGGGATTGGTTCTTTCGGGCTATTTAGAGTCTTCCCAGGGAAAAGGGACGTTTATCAGAAAAGCCATTCCCGTTAATTACCTGAATTTAACGAACCTTCAGAATGTACTGGCCGCGGATCAAATCGTCGCGTTAATGGAACTCAGAGAAATTCTTGAGTGCAATGCAGTCAAACTGGCGGCCGAGCGGGCCAGTTCGGAGGACATCCGACAAATTTATGAAGCGCTTGAACGCATGCAGGCCTGTA
>JAZGHI010000453.1:0-10313 GCA_036480955.1 Candidatus Adiutricales bacterium | reverse complement strand
GTAGTCTTTGAGAGCTCAGATAAAGTCCGGGTACAAGACTCCGACATCAGCCGGATCAAATATAAACATGCCATATTGGCCACCGGTTCAAGCCCGGCCCCTTTTCCCGGAGCACCCTTTGAGCCCGGAGGCCGGGTCATGGACTCAGCCGGAACCCTGGAACTGGCCGATATCCCCGAGAGCCTTCTAGTTTCTGGCGGCGGCTACATTGCCCTGGAACTGGGGTCGGTCTATGCCTCTCTGGGCAGCCGGGTCACTTTGGCTGTAAGGAGCGACAGATTACTGAGAGGCGCTGATCCTGACCTGGTGGCCCCACTCATCCGCCGCCTGAAGGAAATTTTCGAGGCCATTCACTACAACACCCTGGCCAAGTCCATAGAAGAGACCGAAAAAGGGGTAAAGGTCCATTTTGAAGGGGAGATTGAGCAAAAAGAACAAACCTTTGACCGGATGCTTATAGCCATCGGCCGACGACCCAACTCTCAGGACATGGGGCTGGAGAATACCGGAGTCAGACTGGACGCCCGAGGTTTCGTGATCGTGGATGAACAGCAGCGAACCGCCGATAAAAAGATTTTCGCCATCGGCGACGTGGCCGGCGGGCTTCTGCTGGCCCACAAGGCCCTTCGTGAGGGCAAGGTGGCCGCTGAAACAATTGCCGGAGAACCGGCGGCGTTTGACGTTCGGGCCATCCCAGCCGTGGTCTACACCGACCCTCAAATTGCCTGGGCCGGGCTGACCGAGCAGGAAGCGAAGAGGAAGGAGATATTGGTCAGGGTGGAAAGGTATCCGTGGAAGTTTTCCAGCCGCGCCGTGTCAATGGATACTCCTGATGGATTGACAAAAATGATATTCGACCCCGAAACCGAACGCATACTTGGAATTGGGTTTTGCGGCCGAAACGCGGAAGGTATGATCTCGGAGGGTGTGCTGGCTATTGAAATGGGCGCGCTGGCCCAGGATGTTGCCTTGACCATTCACCCTCACCCCACCCTGTCGGAAACAGTCGGGGAGTCGGCCGAGTTATTCCTGGGCAGCGTCATCCACATGCTGCCCAAAAAAAGTATGAAATGATCCCGTCTTCAGCGGACTGTTAAATCTTTTTAGAATACCTAACTTGAGACCTCCGCAAAACTTCGTCCTTTGGCCCAACTCTTTGTCGCGCTCGAATTTTGAGCTGCCACTTCGGCTTCGCCTGCAGTGGCTTTAGTCCTCGACATACTGCCAGTATTCCTGCGGCTTAAATTTTCGTGCTCCCGCCGAGAAGCGATTTGACCTCAAATTACTCGTTTTGCAGAGGTCTCAGCTTAGCCCGTATTCCTCTTTGAGGATCTCAGACGATTTTTTTATATTCCCTTTTATTATATCCGCGGATCTGTCTAATTCGTCCCGTATCTCTTCTATCGGCAGGACACACACCTTGGCCACACCGGTAGGGCCTATTATAGCCGGGACACCAAAGCTCATTGAATCCAACCCATCTTTCTCCTTGATGAGCCCATATTCTTTTTCGATTATGACAATAACCGGCTGGACTTCCCATTCACCACGGATCACACATCTCAACATCTCACCGGCGGCCCTGGCCGGACCGGCTGAAGCGCTCTGTCCGGTTTCGTTCACAAAATGGGTCCCGCCCTGTTTGGCCTGGTTAATGGCCTGCGTTATCTCGTCTTGGTTGATGTTTTCCGATTCGATGTAGGTTCTTAAGGGAATCCCGCCTACAGAAAAAAAATCCATACTGGCTACCATGGAGTCACCGTGGTCGCCGAAAACGACGCCCTGTATGCCTTTTCCCGAAAGACCCAACAGGTTGGAAATTGAGCTGCAGATCCGGTGTGAGTCCAGGTTGCCGGCCTGGCCCATTATGTTCTCCTTTGGAAACCCGGTAGCTTTATACCCTACCCAGGTCATAACCGTGACAGGATTGCCCATGAAAATCAGAATGGGCAGATCCTCTTTCGGGCACCCCTCATACAGCTTGCGGATTTCCAGTGATGTTTCAGCAATAACCCTGGTGTTTACGGCCAGAAGGTCGTCCCGGTTCTGGCCTTCTTTTCGGGGCACGCCCACACCGATAAAGATAACATCCAGACCGGCCATGTCCTCGGTCTTGTTGGTTCCCTTGATGCGCGGACGTCGGACTGTATTGGCCTTCAGATCATCTATCCAGGTCTCGGCCCTGTTCAAAAACTTCCCCTTAGGCCTGCCGTAAAAAACGATCTCTTTCCCCAATTCTTCATCCACGAGTGTCAGAACAACATCTCTGGAAACGTTACCGAATCCCCATACCCCGACACGATCTCGTTCCTTGATCAATCTCATGGCTCCACCTTTTCTGCGCGTCTTGTTTTACCATCTAAGGTTCCAGCCTTGGTTTCAATTCGACCAACTTAAATTTATCGGCGCCCTCTCCACATGTTGGACACTTATCCAGCGGGGTCCCCTCAACCGTATGACCGCAAACCACGCATATGTAAAGCTTTCCCAGCTTCAGGTCATTTCCCTGTTTGACGGCCGCCAGCGCCCTCTCGTAAAAATCGGCATGGATTTTTTCAGCCTCATTCGCCCAAAAAAAGCTGGTCAAGGCCTTGTTATTGGCGTCTCTTTTAGCCTGATCCATAAACATAGGATACATGCTGTCTGATTCGTCCACCTCACCTTTTAAGGCGTCGGCCACGTTCTCCCGGGTGGTTTTGACACCATCCATGGCCTTTAGATGATTAAGGGCATGGATGGTTTCTGATTCAGCCGCCGCTCTGAAGAGCCGGGCGACGTCGGCCAAGCCTTCTTCCTCAGCTTGTTGGGCAAAAGCTAAATAGCGCCGGTTTGCTTGAGATTCACCTTTAAAAGCCTCATTCAAATTCCTGGTGGATTGATCGGTCATAACTGCCCTCCTGTTTACAAGCGTTCTTGACTGATACAATTCGAGTAACTTGATATTAATTGTTTAGGTTCTTCTCCAATTTAGTTGGAGAACAGGGTTCGAGGATTCAAGGGGTCAAGGGTCCAAGCGTTTATTCAAGCGTTTGTTCACCAACGATTTTATCAGCGCTTTGAGCATCCTTTCAACTTCCGCTGTATCATCCTTGAGAGCCTTTAAATTTTTTTGTTATTCCATAAAGATCCAAACATAGTGTGTATGACTTTGGCCAAACTTTCAGATCTCTGAAATTCTTAAGCATTTCACTCGAATCCTTAGACCCTTGACCCCTTGAATCCTTTCAAAATCATCAACTCTTTTGGAGATGATTCATTGTTTAAAATTATATCAGCCGGTGAATATGAATTCAATAAACCTTGTCTTAAACCGAGGTTTTTGACCTTTCAAACTGACTCGACCTAGCGGTATTGACCGGCGGATTATATGATACTTAGAACCCAGCAGACGTTGATAAATCGATCTGGGCCATATAAACTTAGATAATAGTTGACAAAACACGCGAAAAGCTTTCTTCCGGATTAAAACATGAACCTGTTCGGTCTGATTCTCCCAGAAAAACCGCTCCAAATCCAAAAGCCAATGCTGAGGGTATGCTACGCCCTGACTCCATTAGTTCTCACCGCGATCTACCTGTTTGGGTGGCGGTCACTGGTTCTAATTGGAGTGGTTTTCATCTTTGGTATGGCCACCGAGGCCGTTTTTACCTTCCGCGCCGGCAAACCCGTTACTTCCGCCGTTTTTGTCACGTGTCTGATTTTTTCGCTCTCACTTCCGCCGACCCTGCCCTTCTGGATGGCGATTATCGGAATTATAGTGGGTGTTGCCTTCGGCAAAATGGTATTTGGAGGGTTTGGGCAGAATGTCTTCAATCCGGCCATGGTCGGCCGATGTTTTATTTATATTACCTTCCCTCTGGCCATGACCAACACTTGGGTAGAACCAATGTATGGCGGTCTGGCCGGTTTTGGTCACTGGTCGGCCCTGTTCGAGGCCGTAACCGGGGCTACGCCTTTAATGGAAATCAAGGCCGGAGTCTCAATTCCCTGGCTTGATTTAATTATGGGCAGCACTTCCGGTTCCATGGGCGAGACGTCGGCTGTATTGATACTGATAGGCGGTGCGTATATCATCTATAAAAAGGCAGCTCCCTGGAAACTGGCGGTCTCCTGCCTTTTGGGCGGGATTGTCTTAAGTACACTATTAAATCTGTCCGGACAGGCTGCGATTCCGTCACCATTCTTGACACTTCTGTCCGGCTCCTTTCTCTTTGGCTGCGCCTTCGTGGTTACCGAACCAATCACCGGGCCAAAAACAAGTTCCGGCCAATGGTTGTATGGATTCATTATTGGCGGACTGACCGTCATCTTAAGAGGATTTTCAAATTTCTCAGATGGTATCATGTTTTCCGTACTGCTTTTAAATTCTTTTGTACCAATGATAGATCAGACCATTCGGCAGTACCAGGCTACTAGGAAGGCCACAACGTGAAAAAACGCCTTTTCTCTATCGTTTATATGTTCCTGCTCACACTGGCTTTCACCTCCCTGGTGACGGTAGTCAAAGTATTGAGCGAGGAAAGGATCGAGACCAACCAGCGAGTCAAACTTGAACGAATAGTTCTTAAGGTTTTGGATGTCCCTGTACCCGCGCAGGCGAGTGATGAAAAGCTCAGGGAGATTTTTAGAGATCGGGTAAAAGCAATCCAGGTTAAGGCCAAGACTTTGTATATACATTACGATAAAAATGGCCGAAACATTCTCGGATACGCTTTCCCGGTGGGTGGACCCGGTTTTTGGGGCCCTGTGTTTGGTATGGTGGCTGTCGGGCCCAATGCCACCAAGATATTGGGCCTGGCTTTTTACAGGCACTCCGAAACTCCTGGACTGGGCGCTAGAATGACCGAGGACTGGTTCACTAAACAATTTTCAGGGCTCTCCCTCTATCCCATTACAGGGCAGAAGAAAATTTTCTATTTGAAGCCGGAAGGCACTGGAAAGGACCCCAATGAACTGGACGCCATAACCGGGGCCACAAACACCAGCGCGGCCATTGAGTCCTTTTTAAACAGAGACCTGGATCAATTCCTAAGAGAGATCTGGGATTCTGTGAGGAAGGAAGCGGAAAAGAATGCCTAAGACCCCTTCCAGTGTTGAGATATTCAAAACAGGCCTGTGGGCGGATAATCCCGTGCTCAGACAGGTCCTGGGTATCTGTTCCACGCTGGCCGTGACTAACCTTATAGAAAACACCCTGGTGATGAACGCTGGTCTAATATTCTCCCTTTCCATGTCCTGCGTAACCGTTTCCATTCTCAGAAACATCACACCCATGCGAATCCGCATGATGGTCCAGACCTTGATTATCGCCTCTTACGTCATATTAGTGGACATCGTTATCAAAGCTTACCTCCCGGATATCAGCGAGGCCCTGGGGCCTTATGTGGGGTTGATCATTACCAACTGCATTATAATGGGACGGTGTGAAGCCTTCGCCCGGAACAACCCGCCCTGGCCCGCACTTGTGGACGGATTGGCGGTGGGAGTCGGGTACGCCTGTGTGCTCCTGGCCATCGCCCTTGTCAGGGAACCCCTGGGTTTTGGGACCTTACTGGGGTTTCGAATCATGCCGGACGGATTCACGCCGTGGACCATCATGATCATGGCCCCGGGCGCGTTTTTCATGCTAGGCATATATGTATGGATTATAAAAGCTCTTTTCCCTCAAACCGAAGCGATAAAGAAATAGGGATTCCTGATGACCCAAGTTGATCCGGGCACAATGTTTTTCGCCGCCATCTTTACCAACAATATCCTTCTGACAAATTTCCTGGGTCTCTGCCCCTTTCTATCAATATCAAAACAAGTCAAGCCCGCCATCGGATTAGGACTGGCCGTGGTCTTTGTCATGTCCTCCACCGCGGCCATTAATTACCTGGTTTATTACCACATTCTGATCCCCTTGGACCTGGAACATTTCAGATTTATAATCTTCATCATCATAATAGCCGCTTTCGTCCAATTGGTCGAAATGACCATGGAACGTTTCTTTCCGGCACTCTATTTCATCCTGGGTATTTTTTTACCACTTATCACCGTAAACTGCGCCATACTGGGCGCTTCCCTTTTCCTGATTATCAGGGATTATACGTTCTGGCAGGCGGTTACTTACGGCGCGGGCAGCGGGGTTGGCTGGATGCTGGCCATCGCCGCCGTAGGGGCTATTCGAGAGAAACTGCAAAAATCGGCGAAACTCCCGAAAGGCTTGGAAGGTCCGGCCATAACCCTCTTCATTACCGGATTAATGGCCCTGGCTTTCATGGCTTTCAGCGGAATGATCCAGATACAGTAGGCTTGAAAAAAATCATGGAATTGCTTTTCAGTCTGATCGCCATCAGTTCCATAGGCGCAGCCCTGGCCTTTCTGCTCGAAGTGGCGGACAGGTTTATAGCCAATTACGGTGACCTCCACATCCTGGTTAACGAAGAAAGGGACCTCGTGGTGAAGGGTGGCATGCCCCTTTTATCCGCACTGGCCCAAGAGGGCATTTTTATCCCCTCTGCCTGTGGAGGCCGGGGGACATGCGCTTACTGCAAGCTGAAGGTTACAGAGGGCGGCGGACCGGTTCTGCCCACGGAAACACCATACCTGTCCGAAGATGAAATCGTGGAAAACGTTCGATTGTCATGCCAGGTAAAAGTCAGGAACGACCTGAAAATTGTTATTCCCGAGGAACTGTTTCTGATCAAGGAGTTCACCGTCAGGGTAAGCGGGATATCAGACCTCACGCCGGAGATAAAAAGCCTTCATCTGGACATCCTTGACCCTGAAGGAATTAGCTTCAAACCGGGCCAGTACATTCAACTCCAGGTTCCAAAATATAAGAAGATAAAGGAACCGGAGTTCAGAGCATATTCCATCTCCTCGCCCGCGGAGGAACATAAGAAACTGGAACTGGTAATCACACGGGTACCGGACGGGACTGTTTCCACCTACGTACATAATTATTTGAAAGAGGGGGATAAACTGAAAATCAGCGGACCGTATGGAGATTTCTTCCTCAGAGGTTCGGATCGGGATATTCTGCTTATCGCCACCGGTTCCGGTCTGGCCCCTATCCTCTCCATACTTTACCAAATTGCGGAGGAAAAAATTGATAGAAAGACCGCGCTCTTTTTTGGGGCCAAAACCACGAAGGACCTTTATCATTACGATGAATTAAGGGAATTGGAGAAGAAGCTGCCTCACTTCGCCTTCACACCGACTCTTTCCAGGACCGTTGGCGAAGAACAATGGGCAGGTGAAAAAGGACGCGTGACCGGACTGGTTGAAAAATATTTACCCAAAAATTCAAACACTGACGTTTACATTTGCGGTTCCCCTCCCATGGTGGATTCATGTATTGAATCACTGCTGAAAACAGGCATCCCGAACGAGAGGATCTTTTTCGACAAATTTGAGTAGAGCGTTTCCCAAATTGTTTGCTTTCGCAAACAATACACATTCACGCGTTTGGGAAAACAAACGCTCTATTAGGAAACGCAAAAACAGGAGATTGTTTACTTAGAGCGTTTATCTTCGGTGGGCACACAGACGTTTAAATGCTGTCCCGAACAGAGGTGGGACCAGAAGATCTAAACAATAAAATCTTCATGTCCACTGAATTTGAAAAGGAACATATCTATGGTAATTGCTCTCACGGGTTCAACCGGTGGCCGTGATTATCCAAGCAGAGGCAAAAGGAGTCTTTAAGCCATGAAAACAGATACGCGCATGCTGCATCATGACTCGAATATGCAACGACGGTCCTTTCTCCAATTGTCCGGGCTGGCCGGTTTTGGTTTAGCCGCCGCCGGACTCGGTCTTGTATCCTCCGAAGTGGTCAAATTTTCCGGAAAACTGTACAAAGTGTCCCGGACTGAATTATCCATGAAGACATTTGTGTCCATGACCCTCATTCACCCATCCCGGGACGAGGCTCAGGAGGCCATGGGGAATGCTTTCGAGGATATCAACCGGCTGGTGGGATTGATGAACCGGTTCGACGAAAAGTCGGCGGTCAGCCATCTCAACAAAGAATCTCTAATTAAAAACCCCCCCCAAGAGATGGCTGAAGTAATTAAGACGGCCATGAAATATAACCGGCTCAGCCGGGGCGCCTTTGATATCACCGTCGAGCCCATAATCGAACTGTACCGGAAAAAATTCGGCCAAGAGAATGTACCCCCCACCGAATCCGAATTAAGAGACGCGTTGGCGCTTGTGGGTTCTGAAAAGATTGTGATCAGTGAGAATTCTATACGGTTTAAAACGGAAGGTATGCGGATAACCCTGGATGGCATTGCCAAAGGATATATAGTGGATAAAGCGTCTCAGGTTCTCTCCAGTTACGGTGTAAAAAATCATTTGATCAATGCCGGGGGAGACCTAAGGGCGGCAGGATCAAAGCGGGACAAAAAACCCTGGAGGGTGGCCGTCCAGGATCCCAAGGCGGACGGCCGTTTCAAAGAAATCATTCAGATGAGCGACGGGGCGGTCGCCACCTCGGGGAGCTACGAGGTCTATTTCGACCGGGAGAGGATGTTTCATCATCTAGTGGACTCCCGAACCGGGAAATCGCCTCGTGAAAATATCAGTGTAACCGTTTTCGCCCCAACGGTAACCAGCGCGGACGCTCTGTCGACCAGCGTTTTCATTATGGACCCCACAACCGGTACCGGCTTCATAAACGGGCTTCCCGGAACGGAATGCCTGGTTATCGGCACGAACGAGACTGTTTTAAAATCTGACGGCTGGAGAAAAATCTTGGTCTAGGATCATAATCTTCATGAATCTTCCGATAATCAATACACCCATCTTTCCCAGGTGGGTTTGGATGGAGGAAGTAACCTACTCTCACATCCCCATTGCCACTCTTATTACCGCCTTTCTGGTTCTTGCCCCGATATTTGAATATATTGGTTACCGGATAAAAGACCCGCGGTACGACCGTCTGGCCAAGAGTCTCGTTTACTTCACCATGATTATTTATTCACCGGGCGCGGCCTTGGGGACGGGCATCCCCATGTTTATTATGGGGCTCTGGCCGGAATTCTGGTCGCGGTTCGCCAACCTGTTCTTCTGGCCGCTCATCATCCAATTCCTTTTTTTCCTGGCGGACGTCGGTTTTTTATTCTTCGGCTATTACCTGCCGTGGGAACGCATGCAGAACCGGAAACGCCTGCACATTTTTTTCGGTGTCATGACCGCTGTTTTTGGATTATTGATCCAGGCGGTCTGGGATGGTCTAGGTTCTTACATGACCACTCCCGGCGTTCCCCTCCCGCAAATTAATGATCCGGTAGGATGGTCTGCTCAAGCATTCTTCAATCCCAGTTATCCATTTCTGTTTTTCCATCGTTTCTTCGGGAACATCAGCTACTCCATGCTTTTAGTAGGGGGTGTATTCGCTTTAAAATACTTGCGTCAAAAAAATCCGGGTGAGAAGGCCTATTTCGGCTTCGTATCGGACCTTACTTTCACTATCGGATTTTGCGCCTTTTTCGCCATGCCCTTCATCGGATGGGGTTATGCCAAGGTGCTTCAGGATCAGGCCCCGGTGGCCTTTCATTCCATCATGGGCGGCCACGCCTCGAAGTACTTCCTCCTAAAAATGGGCATGATCACGACCATGGTCTTAATCGGTGGGTCCTATCTTTTCACACGGGATAAGAGGAACATTTTACCTGCAGCCCTGACCGGAGGAATCGCCGGTATCTACCTGGTCCTGCACTGGCACCCGCCCTTGGACTGGCTGCCGGGCGGGCCCCTGGTCTGGCGAGTATCATACACCTTGGCCCTGGGGGCGACCCTGGTGACTTTCTGGTCCATCCGCCACAGGACTAATCCGGACCATAAATGGTGGAAGCGGGGCCTGTTCATTGTCGGTCTGGCGGCGGTGGTGGCTTTCGCCATGGGGGGATTCGTGCGCGAGCGCTCGAGACGGCCATATACAGTTTATAAAGAAATTATAAAACCCGAAGTTCTTCCCCACGAAGCCGATCGATTCCTCGTTTATGATAAATGCCTGGGCTGCCATCATCGGAGCCCGAATGACCTTAAACGCTATCAACCCAAAGACTGGGAGAATCGGGTCGAGATAGAACGAAAAAGACCTGAGGCGGAAATTACCGACGAGGAGGCCAGGAGGATTATTGAATACTTGAAGGAGAATTTCCGATGACCCAACTCGAGTTTCCGGTAATCGGAGCGAAGTGGACCATCGGTATCCTGGGTCTGTTCCACACCTCGGTGGCCTCTCTGGCCATCGGCCTGGCTTTTTCGTTACCGTGGCAGAGATCGTTGGTTACATCCAAAAAGAACGCCGGTACGAT
>JAZGHI010000452.1:0-2084 GCA_036480955.1 Candidatus Adiutricales bacterium | reverse complement strand
CTGCCTGCGAGGCCGGGCCTACCGGCAGAGACTGTATTCTCCTCACCGTCTCAAACACCCGCTGCGCCGTATCGGCGAAAGGGGTGAGGGCCGGTTCGAAAAAATTTCGTGGGACGAAGCCGCCGGGACAGTAGCCGCTGAGCTGGAGAAGGTAAAAGAAAAATACGGCAACTCGGCCATCCTCCTGGGTGGTGGAGCGGGTAACCAGGGCATGCTGCACGGACCCGGTCCGGTGGGGGCCATGCTGCTTCAATTCGGCGGATTCACACGCACCTGGGGCGTACCGTCTTACGAGGGGGCCTTATACGCATCCATGGCCACCTACGGTACTATAAGCACCGGCAACGGGCGCGACGACCTCCTGAATACCAATCTTATCATCATGTGGGGCTGGAATCCGGCCAACACTATTCAGGACCCGGAAACGAGCTTCACCCTGGCCAGGGCCCGGGAAAAGGGCGTTAAATTCGTGGCCGTGGACCCCCGCTACACCGATACGGTAGCCACCTTCGCGGATCAATGGATTCCCATACGGCCCGGTACCGACACGGCCATGCTGGTGGCCATGGCCCAGGTTATCATAGCCGAAAACCTTCATGATCGGGATTTTATAGATAAGTATACCGTTGGCTTCGATAAGTATAAGGATTACCTCATGGGAACCGAAGACGGTCAGCCCAAGACCCCAGAGTGGGCCGAGGCCATAACTAAAGTTCCGGCCGAGACAATCGTGGCTCTGGCCCGGGAATACGCTTCGAGTAAACCCGCCGCCTTAATTTCCGGTTGGGGACCGGCTCGGGCCGCGTACGGTGAACAATACAGCCGCGCGGCCAATGTGCTGACAGTCATAACCGGGAACATCGGCATACCCGGCGGGTTTGCCTGCGGTTTTATGCGGGCTTACTCCAGCCGCGCGACCATGCGCGGGGCCGGAGCCGGTGGCGGCGGCGGCGGTGGAGGCGGAGGAGGCCGGACCGGAAACCCGGTCGAACGGGGAGCTCCCCCGCGCAAAGACGCCTTACACAAACTTTTTGGCGGAACCAATCCCAACAGCAACCGCATTCATTTCAACGAGGTGTATGACGCCATTTTAAAGGGCAAGGCCGGAGGCTATCCGGCTGATATCAAGGCGGCCTACGTCGTGGCCTCTAACTATATAAACCAGCACAGCCACACCAATAAGGGTGTGGAGGCCTTTAAGGCCCTGGATTTTATTGTGGTCCACGAGCAGATGATGACGGCCACGGCCAAGATGGCAGATATCGTCCTGCCGGTTAACACCTTCATGGAACGAAGCGACATGGCCCCGCCCTGGCTCGGATCGCCGTACTATATCTATCTAAACAAGGCCGTGGATTCCATGTATGAATCAAAATCAGACCTGGAAATCTGCCGGTTGATTTGTGAGAAATTGGGACTCGACCCCGTTTTCGGGGAATTGACCGACGACGACCTCCTGCGGGGAATCGCCTCCACCCGGCCTGACATCCCGGATTACGAGGCCATGAAGCGGGACGGGGTTCTCAAGATTAAACTCCCGGAAACTATTATCTCTTTCAAGGACCAGATCGAAGACCCGGAGAACAATCCCTTCCCGACCCCGTCTGGTAAGATCGAGATTCACTCGGAACATATGGAGGAGCTGGATATCGAGGATATCCCGCCCATACCTAAATATCTCACCCACGAGGAAGGATACGACTCGCCGCTGGCCGAAAAATATCCGCTTCAGCTTCTAACGACCCATTATAAAACCCGGGCCCACTCCACCTGGAGCCAGGTTCCCTGGATGCGGGAGATCGAGCCGCACTCGGTCTGGATCAGTCCCGTGGACGCGGAAGCGAGGGGCATCAAGGATAAGGATATGGTGGACGTGTTCAACGACCGGGGAAGGATGAGGATCCCGGCCCAGGTGACCGAGCGGATCATGCCGGGTGTGGTCAACGTCAGTCAAGGAGCCTGGTACGACCCCGACGAGAACGGCGTGGACCTGGGCGGATGCGCCAACGTGCTCACCAACGACAACCGGTCCCCTGGCGGGGCCATACCCATGAACAGCGCTCTGGTTCAAATAGAACCGGCGC
>JAZGHI010000451.1:0-4594 GCA_036480955.1 Candidatus Adiutricales bacterium | reverse complement strand
CCTGGTATGTGTGGATATTGTTCGTGCTCGGGGCAGCATTGTTTGCCTTCAGTTTTGATGTTCTCATCGGATCGATCAAGGAGCACCAGCAAAAAGCAGCCAGATTGGGATTTGTGTTTTTCGCCGTGCCTGGGCTGGTTTTGCTGGGCATCTCTTTTCTCCTGGGATTCTAGCAGGGTTTGCTGAACAGCTTTTAGAATGAAAAAAACGTAAGAACTATTTCGCACAATTGCATGAGCATAAAAACATAAGGAGCGCTTATGAATGTAATTTTTATTATCACCGATCAGCAGAGAGCAGACCACCTGGGATGCGCCGGCAATCCGGTTTTAAAAACCCCGAATATCGATAAACTGGCTAGTGAAGGGGTTCGGTTTTCCAATGCCTATGTGGCCAATCCCACTTGTATGCCCAACAGGGCCAGTATTATGACCGGCCAATACCCCAACACATGTTCCAGGTCCTTCGGGGTAAATCTGCCGGAGGATCTACCAACCTTTTCTGAGACATTAAGGCAACAGGGCTATGTCACCAAAGCCATCGGGAAGATGCACCCCCAGTTCTGGTCCGGCAAAGTGGACGAATCCAATCGATCGGCCGAATTCATAGGGGATTGGATGAACGAAGAAACCCACGCTCAGATGGTGGCCGACTTTCCCAAGCCTTTCTACGGCTTCGACGAAGTCGATTTAGTCGTCGGGCACGGCGATTGCTGCAACGGGCATTACGAAGACTGGCTGGCCGAACGATCGCCTGAATATCTGCCGGTTCTTAAGGAACTGCGCGGAAAGATTCTCGCCGACATGTATCGTAAAAGCCCGATTCCCGAAGAGCTTTACCCGACATCTTATGTGACGGACAGATCCATCGATTTTTTGGAGAATTATGCCAAAGGGGATTACGGAAAGGAGCCGTTTCTATTAAAAGTTTCTTATCCAGACCCGCATCACCCCTGCACTCCTCCGGGAAAGTATGCCGATATGTATAAACCCGAAGACATGGAACTGCCGGCCAGTTTCAATGATCTGGAAAACCTTCTGGAACATAAATTCCTGGGACCCCGTTTAAATCAACTAGGGTTCTTCAACAATATGTTGTTTCATGCGACTGATGAAGAAGAGGCCAAAAATTTTATCTCCCACACCTATGGGATGGTTTCCATGATCGATGACAGTGTAGGACAGATACTGGAAACTTTGGAAAAGCTGGGACTGGAAGACGATACCATGATCGTTTACACCAGCGACCACGGCGACATGATGGGCGACCACGGCATGATTTTAAAGGGGTGGCTTCCCTTCCAGGGAATTTTAAACGTGCCGCTTATCTTCAAAGTGCCCGGGCTAGCCAAAGCCGGAAGTGTTTCTGATTCCCTGGTGAGCGCCGTGGACCTGGCCCCGACTATTTTGAATCTGTGCAATATCGATGAGGAAGTTAAGCCGCCCGATATGCAGGGTCTGGACATAACGCCGATCTTGAAAGATCCCGGTGAGAGCTTAAGAGACTGCTGCTTTATCGAGATCGACGAGGCCGACAGTGGACTCAACAAGGCCATGCCCATGGCTGCGCTGGCAATGGGCGGTCCGGATTTACGGGTTAAGTACCTGATTACGGAAAGGTACAGTCTGACCGTCTATAATGGCCTGCCCGGGTACGGAGACTTGTTCGATTTACAGGACGATCCCGATGAATTGAGTAATTTGTGGTTTTCCAACCCCGATCTGAGACACGAGTTGGTTGAGAAACTATTGTTCGAGACGATAAACAACCAGAGCGTCTACCCCAAAAAGCAGGCCATGACGTAAACTGTTGCCTGCAGGTCTACCGCGTGTCGAGGTTTGCGCAAGTAAAAAGCCTGGGGTCAAGTCTGCTCTTGGCTCTTTCAAGCCATCAAAAGCCGCCCCAGTTTCTGCCGGTGATACGCGGGTTCACCCAGGTAATTAAAAAGGGCGCGTGATGTACGCGTGTGAAAGCTGGCCGGGTGCTCCATCGAGTAGCTGATACCGCTGAGCACCTGGTGGGCCAGGGTAACCACTTCCCAGTAGGCATGGCTGGACGCCGCTTTGGCCAGGTGAACGCTCTTGGTGGCGGGCCTTCCGGTGTCGAGCTCCCAGAGGGCCTCGTAAGTTGTCCACCTGGCCGTTTCGAGATGTTTGAGCATGGCGATAATATGGTCCTGGACCCGTTGAAAGCGGCCGATGGGCTGGCCGAACTGCACCCTTACCCGGCTGTAATCCAGGGTCATTTCCAGGAGCGCCTGGCAGCCCCCCACTTTGTACGCGCAAAGAACGGGTATGGATTTTTCAATGGCCTGCTTTAAAGCGGCCCTGCCGCCATCTTTATCTCCCAGCATATCTGATTGGGGAACTTTCACCGAGTCGAACTTCACCTCGAAGCTCCTTCCGGCCAGAAAACCGGGGACCCTGGTCACAGTGACACCGGGCGACTTTTTATCCACCAGGAACAAAGAGGGCCCCTGGTCCGGTTCGTTCTGGTCTTCCGTCCGGGCGGCGACGATAAAGTGAGTGGCGGCCGCGGCGTCCAAGGTAAAGAGCTTTGTGCCGTCTATGACAAAATCGCCGTTCTTTGCCGTGGCCCTGGTCTGCACCGACGCCGGTTCCCAGCTATACCCGGGCTCGGTCAGGGCCAGGGTGATAATCCATTCCCCTCCGGCGACGGCCGGCAGGATGGCCTCTTTCTGCTCGTCACTGGCCGCGGCCATAACGATCAGACTTCCCAGTATGCCGGATGAGAAATAGGGTCCGGGAAGCGGACCGGAACCCAGGGCCTCGAACAAAACCCCGGCGCTGGTCAATGAATTCTCTGTCCCGCCGTATTCCTCGGGGATGACGATCCCGAGCCATCCCATGTCCACCGCTTTTTGCCAGAGTTCTTCCGTATAACCCGTGTCCGTGCCCAGCAGTTCCTGCAGGAGGTCCTTGGGGACGTCACGCTTAAGGAAAGACAAAGCCGTGTTTTTCAACATCTCCTCTATTTCCGTAAGTTCCAAATCCAGAGCCATTTCTTTCTCCTATGCTTGAGACCGTCCGCAAACGACGGTCCATAAAGACAATATTCTATCTTCCAATACTTAAAGCCCGCGATATGAGAATCTTCATGGCCTCGGGGGTGCCTCCCGGGGCCTGACAAATTCCGCAGCGCTGTCCGACCTCGAAAATCCCGTCATCCAGATCCCAGTCTCCCTCAGCCGTAAACGCGTGAGGGCCCATCACCGTGGCCATATCGTTGACAAACTCGGCCCCGCCCTGCTTCTGGAACAAGGCAATTTGAGGCCCGCCCCAACCGCCACCCTTGCCGGCGGCGTTCCGCAGGGTAAACAGCCGCTCCACGCGGGCGAACATGTATATATTCACCACGCTCTCGAGCAGGCTCGGGTTCTCTTCTATCCGGCTCCTGATATTCGGATTGTCTCTGCACTGGGCCAGGAATTTTTCGGCCATATGGTTCCGGGGCACGCGGCCGGCTCCTCCACCGCCATGCTCGACCGCGAAAGTAGCGCCGGTCACCTTCCAGCCGTCACCCTCCTCTCCGATCAAGCAGGATTCGTGGACTCTGACGTCATCGAAGAAAACCGTGTTTTTAACCGCTTCCGAGGTAGCCCCCGACGGCCCGCAGACCGCCGCGAATGTGCTCAAAGGGAATAGATCGAGCGGATGGATGGTAATGCCCGGCAGATCGGCCGGCATGATAAAACTGGATAAATTCTGGTGCCGGGGGGCTTCCGTGTCGCTTAAAGATAACAGATAAAATTGCTCCGGCGGCGGGAAGAGCCCGCCCACGAATATCTTCTGCCCGTTAATTATGAAATGGTCATTATCACGAACGTGTCGAAGCGCCTTGGTCTTCTGGCTGGCAACGTCGGTGCCGGTCTCAGGCTCGGTCATGAGCTGCCAGGTCAAGGCTTTGCCTCCCAGCATGGCCGGCAGATATTTTTGCTTCTGCTCTTCAGTGGCGCAAACGAGAATGGCCGGCGCTGCCAATCCCGTCCAGTCCGTGACGATGGGCAGGGACTGGTCTCTTTTGGCCAATTCCCCGCTGATGACCATGACGTGACTGTTGTCCAGACCGCCCCCGCCATACTCCTTGGGGTAAGTTGGATACAGCCAGCCCTTTTCGCCCATTTTTTGGGCAAACGCGCGACGTTTTTTAAATTCTTCATGGCTCATTTTCTGCGCGTCTCTTCTGGTACTGAAGTCTTGCGGGAGATTCTCGTCCAGCCAGCTTCCAACCTCCTCCGCGAACTTCTCCTGCTCCGGGGTATAATCTAAAGAAAAATCCATTCTTTATTCCTCCTGACCAAGGTTTTTAATATTTAGCGTTCTACCAAACCCTTTTTTTATTCGTGTCCTATAAGTGCGGCGTTAAATCCCGCGTCAGCACCCGCCCGAACAGATACTTTTTTCAGATAAAATGTAGAGTCCGGTCTGACAGCCCTTCTAATTGATCGCTGTCCAACCTGTACCAGTCAATAAATGGAACCACGAATGAGCGACCCAAGGGCAATACTGATCAGAATTCCCTTCTCGATACTAATTGAGGATATGGATTTTAGTAACTTGAGTCAACAAGAAAC
>JAZGHI010000450.1:0-3914 GCA_036480955.1 Candidatus Adiutricales bacterium | reverse complement strand
TCACAGATTCTCTCGCCTACATCACCAATTTATAATGGATCGAGGATTACATACCCAACTCGAAAGATCAATCAGTAAATATCCCCGCCTTGAAAGGCGGGGCATATTCAATGGAGTAAGAATTATTTTTACAATTGCATTCATCTCCGCCATAAACGGTGGAGTATTCTGCTAAAGCCAATAAAAGGCCCGGAAGTGGCCCAGAACAGGGCTGGCCTGCCACACCATAAGGCCATAAACTTTAGCTTATTTTGTTAAGGAGTTGTTGAGGGTTTTTATGACAACAAGCGATCAGCCCCGAAGAGTTAACCGCTAGTTTTTTTTAATGGTGGGCGGTCGGGGATTTGAACCCCGGACTTCCACCGTGTGAGGATGGCACTCTAGCCGCTGAGTTAACCGCCCGTAACGCCGTGAATAATATCCAAGCCGGACACCTAAATCAAGAAAAATATAGCCGTGGCTTACTGACTTGCCTCTCCCTTTACGGCCGGTTCGGCCACGGCCTTTACCTGAACCACCACGAATCCGTGTTGCAGCAGCAGGGCGGCGCAGACACCGGGCCCGTCGACTCGCTCGTTTTGATCAACCACAGAACTGACCCCGCAGGAAGGGGAACGGTCTTTGAGAAAACAGGTGGTGACATCAAAGCGTCGCGCTATTTCCAGTACCGCCTCGGCCCCCTGGATATAGGCGGAAGTAACATCAATTCCTTCCGCGGTCTTTACCCGTGCCCTGCCGGCCAGGACGTCTGTTCCGGTCCCGCCTCCGATTCCGGCCGAAGGACGGGGGGTGCGAAGCCCCCCTAACTGCTCGGGGCAGACGGCCACCCACTCCGCGGAGGACAACCGTTCCTGAATTTCTAAGCTCAAGGAATGCCGGCCGTCATAGCGGCTTCTGATGCCGGTCAGGCAGGCGCTGACCAGGATCATGATGGTTTACTGGAATAAATTAAGCGGCCGGGAGGATTCATACTTCTTCCAATCGGGGATTGGTCAGAAAGGTTGAGGAAAGTGTCTTGTCCAGCGGGAGGATTTTTACCCGGCGGCCCTCGATTTCCAGCCGGCCCTGGGCAAAAAGCTGGATGGCCCGGGAGTAGATCTTGTGTTCCTGTTTAAGGATTCGGGCGGAGAGCGAGTCCGCGTCGTCATCGTCAAGTACGGGCACCACGGACTGAATGATGACCGGGCCGGTGTCTGTGCCCTCGTCCACGAAATGGACCGTACAGCCGGAGAATTTCACGCCGTAATCAATGGCTTCCTGCCAGACGTGGACTCCGGGGAAGGCGGGAAGAAGGGCCGGGTGAATGTTCAGGATACGGTTGTGGAAGGCCTTTAAAAAAGTGGGGGTAATTACCCGCATGAAACCGGCCAGGATAACCAGCTCGACCCCATTTTCTTTAAGAGCGGTTACCAAACCCTGGTCGAAGGCTTCGCGGGAATCATAATCCCGGTGGTTTACGACCATGGTCCTGATATGGTGATTTTCGGCCCGGACCAGCCCGTAGGCCTCGGGTTCGTTGGATATAACGACTTTTATTTCCGCCGAAAGCCGGCTGGCTTCAATGTTGTCTATTATGGCCTGGAGGTTACTGCCGCTGCCTGAGACGAGTACACCCAGTGTAACTTTTTTCATAAAATCTCTTAAATAATATGTATCGAAGGTTCGTGGCCCTGCCGCTGCCTGATCTCGCCTATCAAATATGCCGCCTGGTCCATTCCCGCCAATAATTCCAATACATCTTCGGCCTGGTCGGCCGGTACAATGACCACCATGCCCAGGCCCATGTTGAAGGTGCGGAACATCTCCTGTTCCGCAATTCCGCCTTCTTGTTGAATGAATTTGAAAATAGGCAGGGGTTCCCATGCCTTTTTGCGGATAACCGCCTGGCAGGTCTGGGGCAGAATTCGAGGTATATTCTCCGTAAGGCCCCCGCCGGTAATATTGGCGATACCGGAAATTTTATAGTGCCTTAAAAGAATATGGATGGTGTTGACGTATATTAAAGTGGGGCGAAGCAGTTCCTCTCCCACCGTGGTGTCGAAAATTTTATCCGTGATCTTCATTTTAAGCGAATCGAAAATCAGACGGCGGGCCAGGGTATAGCCGTTGCTGTGAAGACCGTTTGAACCCAGCCCGATGATTTTATCGCCCACTCCGACTTCCGAACCGTCAATGATCTGGTCCCGTTCGACCACTCCGACCACGAAGCCGGCCAGGTCATATTCACCGGATGAATAAAACTCAGGCAATTCAGCGGTTTCGCCGCCAATTAGAGCGCAGCGGGCCTCTTTGCATCCCTTGACGATGCCGGTAAGGATTTCAACGCACACCTTCGGTTCCAGTTTTGATACGGCCAGGTAATCCAGGAAAAACAGGGGACGCGCCCCCTGCGCCAGGATATCATTGACGCTCATGGCCACCAGGTCAATACCTATGGTATCGTGTTTCCCGGCCATGAAGGCGATCTTGAGCTTGCTGCCCACCCCATCGGTGGAAGAAACGAGAACGGGCTGTTTGTAGCGGGCCGGGTCAAAGTTGTATAAGCCTGAAAATCCACCGATATCGGTCACTACCCTGGAGTCGTGAGTTTTCTTGACCATGGGAGTAATAAGGTTCACAAACTCGGCCCCGGCATCGATGTCCACACCGGCGTCTTTATAGGTTGTTACTTTTTCGGGTGAAGGTTCTTTGGTCTTTTCAGCGGCGCTCATCAGGAATCACTTTCAAAAAAAGAGGGGCCGGGGTAATCACGGCCTTTTATTTAACGAACTACTGTAGTATATAATCTTAGCTTTGATTCTTCAACCCTGTCAATCGATTTTAGGATAATAAAAGACCCTGAATGAGTGGTTCCGATTTATCATGGGTACCGTGTTCATACTCCCCGGAGATTACTGAAATATGTTTCCTCTGCCTCGATATCCCAGCTTAAACAAAGGCCATCGTTCGATCAAAGGAGTCGGACCACGCCTGGAGAAACTCCTGGCCGATAAGGATTTCCATACAGTAGCCGACCTGGTCTTCCTCATGCCCACCCGGTACCAGGATCGCCGGAATCTGGTCCGAATGGATCAACTCAGGGCCGGTGATGAATGCCTCACCGGCGGGGTGATAGATGAGGCCAGGCCGAGGAGGTCATTCAGGACCGGCCGCCAGGTTTTCGAAATAACGGTTTCGGATGAATCGGGCCGGATCAGGGCCTACTGGTTTCGAGCCCCGGCTTACCTCAAACAGACTCTGAAAAAAGGATCTAAGGTCCTTCTATTCGGCCGGGTAAGTAAGTACCGGGAAAGCCTGTATATTTTACACCCTGAGTTCACACCCTGGCCGGACGGCCACGAACCGGCCGGGGAAATCCGTCCGGTATATCCGGAACTAGCCGGAATTAAGCCTGGTATTCTGAGACGGATCATGGTCCAGGTCGGCTCAAGCCTTTCCGGACTGCCAGCCATATTCCCCAGAACCTGGTTAGAAAGCCAAGAACTTCCCGATCCCACGGAATGTTTGAGGACTCTGCACCAACCGCCATCCGACAGACCCGGCGCGATACCGGACCCAGAGGATTCGAAGGCCTGGCAGACGCTGGCCCGTTTCGAGCTGCTTTTCCTTCAACTTTCCCTGGTCCGAACCCGGGCCCGGCTGGACCGGGAACCCGGTCTCAGATTTCCACCCAAATCGCGGTTAGCTCGCGAGTTTCTGGTAAATCTCCCCTTTAAACTGACCGATTCGCAAATAAAGGCGCTGAAAGAGATTCAGCAGGCCATGGCGGCGCCACATCCCATGCACCGCCTGCTTCAGGGTGACGTGGGCAGCGGCAAGACCGTGCTGGCCGCGGCCGCGGCCCTGAGCGCCATTGATGCCGGACACCAGGCCGCTTTCATGGCACCCACGGAAATCCTGGCGCGCCAGCATTT
>JAZGHI010000449.1:0-15434 GCA_036480955.1 Candidatus Adiutricales bacterium | reverse complement strand
CCGTACCGAAACCGGTCCTGGCCACGCCCTGCGCCTGCACCAACAATTTGGTGCTCTGGACCTGTTTTATTTTTTCAATTTCCCGGCGCGAGTTAGTTGGGTCGGTCAGGAAAAGGTCTATGGCCGGGGCCTCACGATATTCCGGATGCTCCAGGGTTATGTGGCCGGCCTGCATCTTCACTCCACTGTCGATCAACTCCAAATAAACACCTTCGGCGAAGGCTATAAAAAAGATGGCGAAGGCCAGTCCCATGCCGATTGAGACCACGGTGATAATCGTCCGCCGTTTATTGCGCCATATACTACGCCAAGCCAGTCGGGCGACCATTGCTTTCTTCCTTTCGGATACGGCTAAACATAATGAATAGCCTTCACCGGATCAATCCGGGCGGCCACGGCCGCCGGATATAAGGAGGCCACGGAACAGGTAACCCACATCAGGACCAGCGGAATCACTATCACTCGAGCGCTTATGGTGGCCCGCCAGATCGGATCCCAGGCTACTCCGGAGAATGAGAATTCTCCGCCGAACACTGAGGTATCGATCCCCACTTCCTGGAGAATATAAGCCACCGGCAACCCGATGGCCAATCCTAGAGCCGTCGCCACCAGGCCGAGAAGCAGAGCCTCGACGGCCATGTTCCCCATAATCCGCCAGGGAGTGGTCCCGATAGCCTTCAAAATACCGAATTCACGCATCCGGTCGTAAGTGGCCATGAGCATGGTATTCATTACTCCCAGACCCGCCGCCAGGAAAAAGATAGCCCCGAAGATGCCGACGGCCGCCCCAAAAAGGTTCATCATATCACTGAGGATGGGCAGGAGCTCCCGCCAGGTACTCATTTTCAAACCCGGCGCCATGGGGGCCATCACTTGCACCAGCTCCTCGACGGTAAGTTTACCGCGAGAATTCAGGGCGATTTCATGAACCCGGCCGCCCGATACAAAAAGCTCCTCGAAATCTTTCCGGTGAAGTATGGCCGCCCCGCGGTCGATATCATCCCCGGCCGCTTTCAATATTCCGGTTACCTGAAAAAGATCGTTGCCCAGAGATCCGTCCCCGGCTTGGATAACCACGATTATCTCGGTTCCGACCGAGACACGAAGTGAACGGGCCAGTTTATGGCCCAAGACAATCCCTTTGGTCGGCGATTCGGTTAAGAATTTCCCATACTGAATGTGCTTGTAAAGATCGAAGGCCTTTCGCTCCGCTTCCGGATCGATCCCCCAGAAGATAGCGCCGGACGATTTGGTCCCCACGGAGACCAGGCCGTAACCGTAACTCCGGGGCGCGGCCTCGATGCCCTGCTCCCCTGCCTTATTAAGGATGGCTTCAGGATTGTCGATGGACTTGAAAAAAGACCGGTCTTCCCGGTAACCTTCCGCGTGGACCTTCGCTTCCCCCACAACCATATTTGTCGCGGCGTCCAGAAGGTGAACTATCATGCCGTCCATCAGGGCGAAGCTCACGACAAGAATGGCCGTGGTCAATACCACGGCGGTCAGTGTAATTCCCGTACGTCTTTTATTTCGCCAGAGGTTGCGCCAGGCGTATTGGAAAACGGCTTTCATGGAAGTTCCTTGATCTATCTTTTGAGGCTTCGGATCGAGAAAAGCTTGTCGTCTAACTCAATGTCCCACTGCATTTCTTCGTACAATACCACCGTTGCTTCTTTTGGCTTGGCCGCCGGAATGATTACCATCCGCCTGGGCAGTTTTCTTCCGCCCAAAAGACCTACGTCTTCAAAAATCATGGTCCGGGCCAACTCAAGATCCTCGTCGTAATACAGGATCTTCAAGGGCAGGTATTCGTCGCTATCTACCGTGACGATGATCCTGCCCCAGACCACGACCGCATCTTCATGAGGAATACAGGTTATCTCTACTACCCGCCTTCCTTCCTTTTGTCCCTGAAAACTGATCTCAAAGGTATAATCATCAGCCATACGGCTTTCCTTGATCAGGTCATCATTGGAAAAGTGGCTGCCCATCCAGGAAGAACCCATCATGGAAGATGGAAGTTTTATAATCCTGTTTATTTTGGGGAGATAGTTCCAGATATTGTTACCCGAACGAAGTGTGGTCATGCCTTTTTCTTTTTTAGGGGACAAAATCCTGATGAGAGATTTATCCTTTCCCTTGTTCCAGAATTCGAGGGTCAACGACCTGGACCAATGGGCGGTGGTGATAGACATGGTCATTTTCCCCCGGCTCGACTTGCCCCGGCTCAAATCGTCTACTTTGTCCAGTATCTCGCGTGGGGTCAAAGCCCCGGCCTGGGCCACGAGGGGAGCGTTTTGGGACAAGATCAAGGTCATTACCAGGCAGAAGAAGCCGCTGATTTTTGGCAGGACCAGAAAACCCGTTATTCGGTTATGACCAGTCAATCCATTAAAAAGACTTCCGCCAATCATCTTTTTCCCCCGGGGTCTGGAAATTACTCTCAAAAATCCTACTGGTTAACGCGAATTAAGCTAAACCACTAAATCCTAACACAATGGTGGGCTGGTGTTAAACAAAAAATGGGACCATAACCACGCAGACGCGCGGAAAAGATGACCTGCAAACTTCCGAATCAGGTCTTGACCCGATCTAAATGATAAGATATGATTTTTATTAAATATTCAGGTTAAAAAAAATTATTGTAATGAACGATCATGTAAGACAAAAGTCTGAAATCCTAAAAGAAATCTTGGGGACTTTCAAGTCGGCCCTGATCGCTTTTTCCGGTGGAGTGGACAGCAGTTTATGGTTGAAATCCGAGGCTGACACTATCCGGGGCCGGGTTCTAGCCGTAACGATCCAGTCGGTTTTAAGTCCCCCCGGAGAGGTTGAAGCCGCCCGCAGGCTGGCCGGGGAGATTGGTGTCGATCATCAAATTCTCGCGTTCAATCCCCTTTCTTATGAAGAGATTCGGTCCAACCATAAAGACCTCTGTTACCATTGTAAAAAAACCCTGGCCGGATATAGCAGCGGAGTCTTTGATCGGGAACCGGAAGCAGCATCATAGACATGGCGGAGGTCTTGGGCATATTGGTGAATTCGGATAAAAACCTTGACCACTTGATTAATGTGACCCGGTCGGCCAGGGCTCTGGGTAAAGAGGTAGTAATCTTTTTTACCCACCTTGGTGTACTCTTGACACAAGACCCGAAATTCACGGAACTGGAGGGACTGACCTCCATGAGTCTTTGTAAAGCCAACTTGGAAACTTATGGTCTCGAGGATAGCGCGGCCTTTCCAGGTATCGATCGCCGCGGACTGGCAAACCAATCCCGTCACGCAGATCTTATTTTCGACTGCGACCGGTATTTGGTACTCTAATATATCAGGAAGATGGAAGACGTAAAAAGAGTTGCTTTTGTGGTGAAAAACTCAGACGATGTCTGGGAATGCACCCGAAGTGCCATTGGATTAGGCGTTGAAAATCTATTCGTAGGCCTGTTTATAATCAACGCGATTATTGAAATAGGCCCTCAGGAGGAGGATTTTCAGGATCAGCTGGAAATGATAAGCGACCTGGAAGGCCGTATTTTCACCAATGTACCTCAAAATAAGGAACGGTACGATCCAGTCGAACTCATGACCTTAAAAGAAATGGCCCAAAAAATTCGTGAATACGATCTGGTGACTACTTTTTAAATGAGCTAAAATGAAGGTCCTGCATATTTACAGAGAAAAACCGGACGAGACCGTCCTGACGTTAGCCGAGGCCTGGAATGAGGGAAACGAGGTGAATGAGTTTCACTTGTACGAACCGCCTGTGGATTATGATAAATTAATCGAACTTGTTTTTGATAGCGATAAGGTCCTAAACTGGAGATAATATGGAATTACGGTTACAGGTATTCGGCGCGAGGCGTTTCGGGCAAGGAGTGTAAACAAGAGGAGGATTCTTCCGGAGCCGGTAATGGATATCCTGACGGTAACACCTGAATTTATCCCTTTTTCCAGGGTGGGTGGGTTAGCAGACGTAACCTACCACCTGGCCCGGTCTCTGTCTGAGCGAGGACACCGGGTCCGGATCGTTACCCCTAAATACCGTTGGACCGAACTGGCCGGATATCCGCTTACCCCAATATCCGATGAAATAATCATTCCACTATCCCGGCAGGAAAAGTCGGCTAAGTTCTATTCGGCCCGTATCGAGAGTGGGATAGAGGTGATGTTCGTGGCCTGCGACGAGTTCTTCAGCCGAGCCGGCATATATGGCAACGAATACGGAGACTACGAAGATAACGGCGACCGGTTTATCTTCTTTTCGCGGGCCGTACTGGAACTTATTCGGCATTTGGGTCTAGCACCGGACATAATCCACTGTCACGAATGGCAGACCGGCTTGGTGCCCGCTTATGCCAAAACTCTTTATAAAGACCTCGAAACCCTCTCCGACACGGCTATCTTGTTCACTTTCCATAATTTGGGCACGCAGGGGATTTTTTTGCACTACGATTTTTCCAGCACCGGTCTGGACTGGGAACTCTTCACGCCGGAATATATCGAATCTGAAGGCAAGTTGAATCTGGCGAAGGCCGGCTTGATTTTCGCAGATTTTATAAGCACGGTCAGCCAGAAATACGCTTCCGAAGTACTGACTCCTGAATTCGGGTTCGGATTGGAAGAAGTGCTCAAGAAGCGGCGGAAAGACACCTTCAGTATTTTAAACGGCGTGGATTACCAGGTATGGGACCCGGCATCGGATAAATACATTGCGGCCAATTTTTCTCCCAACAACTTACGCCCAAAAGCTCAATGCCGTGAAGAACTGGCCCGCCTTTTCAAACTACCTCTGGATGACCGGCCGATCACCGCCATCATCTCCCGATTGGTGGACAGAAAAGGATTGGATATCATCACCGTAGCGATGGACCGTCTGGCGACCCTGGATATGAAACTGGTAATCCTCGGCAGCGGTGATGATAAATACCACATCGTACTCGATGGTCTTGCCAAAGCCTATCCCGACCGGCTGGGTCTGAAACTTACTTACGAGAGGAGTCTGGCCCATAAGGTTATGGCCGGGGCAGACATTTTCCTCATGCCCTCCAGATACGAACCGTGTGGTCTTGAACAGCTCTACGGATTGAAATACGGTACTGTACCGGTCGTACGCTCAACCGGAGGTCTGGAAGACACCATAATCGATTTCTTTCAAGATCCGGAAGCGGGAACAGGATTTAAGTTTTCAGATTATTCTCCGGACGCCTTATTCGAAGTGATGCGGCAAGTGGTGGCCTTATTCAAAGATCAGGCGGCCTGGAAAGGATTGATGCTTCGCGGCATGGACCAGGATTATTCCTGGGCAAAAGCCACCAGAAAATACGAAGAATTGTACCGGCGGGCCATAGAAAAAGTAGGAAACTCCCACGTCGCTTAATATGGACAGCGTAGCCCTTTTAGATAAAGTTATCCGGATTTCGAATTCCACGGTGGACATAGACCGGCGTCTTAACAACCTGCTGGGCCTACTGTCGAGGGAATTCGCTGCTGATAAGGTATGCCTGTTCACTCTGGACAACGAAGGTGAAGCCTTGGTTCTCCGAGGCGTAGATGATGACAAATTGGACGATATCGAACTCCCCCGGTTCGACCTTACCGATAATTTTATCGGCCGGGCGGCCTACTTGCGGGAGCCGATAATTCTGGGCCAGCCGGAATATAGGGGCCCTGACTGGCCGAGCCATGAATTTTTCCAAAAGTACAAGTCCTTAGCATCATTTCCCATAATGGATGATCAATACCTTTACGGTGTTTTGGCCCTTTTCACTCTCAGCCTTCGCGATTTTTCCGCGATAGAACTCTCCTTAATCGAGATCGTCTCCAGGGAGATGGCCGGAACCATCCGAAATTCCAGGCAATACATCGAGGCAAAAAAACGCTTTGCTGAATTATCCGTACTATTTGAAGTAAGTAAGGCCACTAACGCGAGCATAGAGATAGACGAAATCTTGGACAATGTGGTGACCATTTGCGCAAAAGTGCTGATGGCCGAGGGTTGTGCCTTGAATGTTTTCGACAGAAGCACCAACACTTTGCGCGTGGCTACGGAATTTGGAAACATCCCTGAAGGCTGTCGCCTAAAACCGTACTTGAACGGACGTGATTTGTCCGCTTCCTCGCTGGTTCACACGTGCGTCTACAGGGAAGAGCCGTATATTGGGATAGCTTCCGAGGACCCGTTTTGTAAATGTATGAGGGAAGAAGGTGGCCGGAAATCCGTCTTGTGCCTGCCATTAGTTTTTAAAGGACAATTTTCCGGGACATTGAGTCTTTATAATAAAATGGCCGTTATTCCGGGACAGCGCCAGGAATTTAACCGAGACGACCTCCACCTTATGACCACCATGGGGGCCATAATCTCAAACTCTTTGGAAAATGCCCTTACCTTCCAGACGGTGGAAGCCCTTGGTCAGCATAATGAGGCCCTGGTCTTGATTTTGAGGTCCCTTTATGAGATCAGCGGCGCGATGATGACCACGGTCAAGCGGGATGAACTCCTGACAATTATAATAAACGCTCTAACCCACCGGCAGGGGCTCGGATTCGATCGCGCCCTTATCTTTCTTCTTGATGAGGACGAAAAACACCTGATTGCCACGGCCGTGTCACCCATGACCGAAAAGGACAAGGTTGAAGAATTTGAAACATTATCCCAGGCCCTTGATTACAAGGGGGCCGTGTCTTCAATTCAGACTAAACAATTTGAAGATGTCAACACCCGGCAACTCCCACTTTCAGATACAGAAAGCCTGCTTATCCGGACCGTGCGTACCCGTGAAGCCCGCATCGTAACCGATGCGGATGACAAAGAATGGAGCGCGGTAAAAATTTACGGCTTCGGAAAACAGCCTTTTTCGGCGGTTCCGATGTTGGCCAAGGGAAAGGTTGTGGGAGTCCTTATCGTCGATCGTGCCTTCACCCGGGAGAAGATTACTTCCGAGGATCAGCGTAACCTTTCCATGCTGGCCAATCAGGCCGGACTGGCTATTGAAAACGCCAGACTTTATGAATATATAGAGATGGTTAACCAGGAATTGTCCCAGGCCCAGGCCAGGCTGCTGGAGGTTGAAAAATTGGCCGCTTTAGGCGAGATCGCGGCCGGGATGGCCCATGAAATACGAAATCCCCTGGTCTCGATAGGAGGTTTTACCAGACGTATCCTCAAAAAAGTCGATGAAAGTTCTCCTATCAAACCTTACATCGAAGTTATTATTGATGAAGTCACCCGCCTGGAGAAAACACTCCACGACATCCTGGATTTTGCCCGGGATGAGGAAAGCAATTACAGCAAGCACGACCTGAATGCAGTGACAGAAGAGGCCCTTTATCTTCTGAGACGTGACCTGGAGGAGAGCAAAATAAAGGTGGAAAAGGACTATATGGACTCTCTTCCTCCGGTTTATGTCGACAAGCGTCAATTAAGGCACCTATTCTTTAACCTGTTCCTGAACGCCCGTCAGGCCATGGAAGAAGGAGGAACGCTTTCGGTCAAGACATTCATGACCGAAGTGGACGATATGCCCTTTGTGGCCTGCGAAATATCCGACACCGGTCCTGGAATTCCTCCTGAAATTCTGCCTAACATTTTCAATCCTTTTTTCACTACCAAAGACTCCGGGGCGGGCCTGGGCCTGTCAATAGTTCATAAAATAATAAGCAGGCATAGCGGAGTTATAGACGTGATTGATAAGAAAGGGCGAGGTGCGTCGTTTATCGTCAAATTGCCCGAGGCTAAAGAATCGGTTTCCTTCGTGAAATAGCTTCTTCTACTATTCCTCGCGTAAGTTCGCGGATCTATTCAAGTCTTGAATCTGCCGGCGCATAAATTTTTCTATGGCCTCGCCGTTCTCCCGATGTTCTATATCCAAATTCTTTAAAGGGATATCCGCCCGGGCCATGGCCCGGTGCCCTCCGGCCGGTCCATATCGGCCGAAAGTTCTTGACAGTAACTTGCCCGCGTCCCGGCGCATGCCGGCGGTCCTGAAAATCACCACTAGATGATCCTTAAACAATCCGGCCACAACCGTCTGGTTGATGTCCCGCACCCTCATAAAAAAGTCGGCCACTAAAACCAGTGTGTCGGGGTTATCCACCTTGCCAAGATAGACCCAGGCCATATTTTTCCTTACGTTTACCCGCTCTAGCCCTTCCTGGAAGTATTTTAACGAGGTCTTGGTCATTTCCGAGTTCTCGATTTTATTGATCAGGCCCAGGTTGGCCTGCGGGAATAGAAAACGAAAAGCCCTCATGTCCTCGATCTGTCCCTGACGCGTGAAGTTATTGGTGTCCGTTTTGATTCCATAGAACAAGGCCGTTGAAAGATTTCGATTTGGGACGATTTTAGCCGCACGAAAATATTCGGTCATGATAGTGGCTGTGGCCCCATAATCGGGCCGGACGTCTATAAATGGGGCCTCTATATGGCCAAGGGGATGATGATCGATTATTACGTCGAATCTAAGGTCCTCCAACCCATCACAATGGGCCGGCTGAGAATCAACCATGGCCAGACGGGAATAGGTCTTCAGGTCTATATTCTCCAGATGGACGAGAGGTATTTTCAGCAGCTCGAGCATGGCCAGGTTATCAGGGCGTTTGATTATGTTCAAATGAGCCATGGTAACCAACGTCACGCGCCTCCAAAAGAGCCTTTTCAAGGCCATCGCGCTTGAGATAGCGTCCGGGTCGGCATTTATAAGGATTAGGAGGCGATCATCTCCCTTTATGGTATCATAGAGTCGGTTCAGTCGTTCAACCATCGTACTTGAGCGTGGAAGAACATGAGCTTTTGAGGCCATTTTGAAATCCTATAGGGTGCTTTGGTTACCTGTCCCTATTTTATCTTCGACCAATCCGTTGTCGGAAGTTTCCGGGATGAGAACCACTCTGAGATTCTGGAGTCCCACACTGTCAATCTTCATACCCAATGGCAAAACGATATCTCCTGAGGTTAGCCGGATCAGATGACTGCCGAAGGGCAAGGAGCCGATGCTGACTTGCACCCTGACTTCCCCTTCCTCGAGGGTTACGGCCTGGTGGCGAGGGCCGGTGAGCTTCAAACTGACCTGGCGATCCGTTTCTTCGGAGAGTACCAAACCAGGGGGAATATTTAAATAATTAACCGGCCTGGTCACGGTCACCCCAAAATTCTGTTGTCCGGCCAAAACCAGCCAGGCCAGGGTTATGATAGCCAAAGCCCCCGCCTTGGCTCCCCAATTTTCTACAAATGCGCTTTTCAGGAATCCCTTGATAGTTGGTTGGGCTATACCGGTCATTCCCAACCACTCCTTGAGTTGCTCGGTCAGCTGGTCGGGGCTTTCCCAGGCCTTTATCTCGCCGGAAATCACCGTTGACACTTCACCCCGTTCCTCGGAAGCTACCAGGCATATGGCGTCGGTCTGCTCAGATAAACCGACCGCTGCCCGGTGCCTGGTACCGTAATGGTTCGGGAGATCATCCCGGCCGCTTAAGGGAAGAAAAGCACCCATCTCGACCAGTTTACTATCCGAAATGATTACCGCCCCGTCATGACTTGGGGCCTGAGGGTTGAAAATACTCCGGATTAAAGCCGAACCGGGCAGACCCATGACCGGTTGGCCCGAGTGAATGAATTCGGCCGGGTTATCTTCCCTAACCAAGACCATAATGGCCCCCACTCTTTCCCTGGCTAGTTCGAAGACAGCTTGAACCAGTTCATCGACCATGGAGGCCTTGGAAAAATATTTCCTTGACCTGAGATAGCGCAAAGGGCTGACCTTTTCCAGGACCTGTCTTATTTCGGATTGGAACAGAATCAGCAGTAAGATAACCAAAACCTGCCACAAGACCTGAAAGGCCCACGTGGTCATAAAAAGACCCCAAATCCTGGCCAATGAATAAATCCCGCCCAAAACCACCAGGCCGATGAGAACGCGAAGGGCCTTAGTCCCCCGAAACCAGACAAAAAGCTGGTAGGTAACCAGGCTGAGAAACAGGATGTCTACAAAGTCCCGCCAATTGAGAGTTGGGATTATGTCGAGGACCTTCATGGCCTAAACTCCCTTTCGGTTCAATATCACATAAAATAACCTGCCTGACGGTAAAAATCCACGAAACTCGAAAAAAATTGTTATAATTAAAAATATGAGCTTTTCTACCTAATTCCCGGATGGAGGGTCAAAAACAAGATTGAACCAAAGCGAGTCTTTCTTCTTCCCAGCGAGTACATCATCAGCAAACGACCGCATATAGCATCTACTCTCCTAGGTTCATGCGTCGCGGTCTGTCTTTTCAATCCCCAGGCAAAATTCGGCGGAATGAATCATTATATGCTGCCCGACAGCCCTTCAGGTGAACGCTCAACCAAATACGGCGATTATTCCATAACAACCATGATCCAATTCATGAAGAAGGGAGCCGGTAACTCTTCGGGAGATTGGAGGCCATGGTCTTTGGAGGAGCAAACGTGGTGGGCACAATCAGAAGCGGGGCACAGATTGGAGAAAACAACGTAGCCATGGCTCATGATGTACTCAAACATTATAATATCCCCATCACCAAAGAAGGCACCGGGGGAGAAACCGGTATGAAAATCGAGTACCATACCTGGAATAGTGAAGTTCATCACCGTCCGATAGAGCGCTCCCTGTTCGCGAAGACAATGCTGGCCAAAGAAAAACATTTCGACTCCAACAAGATAAAAGTACTGGTGGTCGATGATTCTCCTCTGGTCAGGAATCTGCTCATCAAAGCCATGCGAGATGAGCCGGATATAGAAGTCGTCGGAGAGGCCGGAGACGCTTTTGAGGCCCGTGAATTACTCCTGGAGCGTAATCCGGACGTGGTAACTCTCGATATCATAATGCCTAAGATGGATGGGGTATCGTTTTTAAAGAAATTGATGGTCTACCATCCGCTGCCGGTCATCATTATCAGTACTATCGCCAAGGCCGGGAGTAAGGTCGAGCTCAGGGCCGATAAAATCGGCGCCACGGATATCATAGATAAAGAGGAACTTAAAATATATAACGATCTGGATAAAATAAAATCCATTCTGATTCCCAAAATTCGGACAGCCTCACGGGCATTGGTCAGGAAAAAAGCCCTGGAAGAAATCATGGCCGTTTGAACCTTGCCTTATTTTAAATTTAAAATAGGGGAGAAGATCTCAGGCGCTGTTTAAAGCTTGAAAACAGAACTGGGCACGTCCTGGGACGCCGCCTCCAGAGAAAAATCACTCGAAGCGTGTGGAAAGGAAGAACCGGCCTCGGACAACGCCAACTCCGGTTTATTATTAGTCTCACTCAAATGGGCTAGGACAACCTGCTTGAGGCCTCCATGGGCCAGTTCGGACAATAACTTCGCCGCCTCATTATTTGACAAATGACCCTTCCTCCCCCTTACACGGCGTTTTAAATCCCAGGGATAGGGTCCTTCCATGAGCATCTGAGGATCGTGGTTGGATTCGATTATAAGGCCGTGACACTCGGCCATGTGGGTTTTTACCAGATTTGTGGCCGTACCCAGATCCGTCACCAGACCCAGCCGTGTACCGTTACAGGTAAATCTGAAGCCGACCGGATCGGCGGCGTCATGAGCGACCGAAAAAGGGTGGATATTGATGGGTCCCAGATTGAAGGCCTGACCTGTCTCAAAAGGCCTTGATTCAATCTTGCCGAGAACGGTCCGGCAGCTGTTCCAGGTACGTTCGTTCATGTATACCGGCCTGTTGAATCTCCTGGCCGCCACTCCCACCCCGGCTATGTGGTCCCGATGCTCATGGGAGACCAGGATGGCGGTCAGACTCCGCGGTGATAAACCGGCCTGACGAAACCGGCGTTCGAGTTCGCGGCCGGACAATCCTGAGTCCACCAGGATAGCCGCGCCACCGGCCTCGATCCAGATGGCGTTCCCTTTACTTCCACTGGCCAGAACGCAAAAACGGATTGCTCTCTCCTTAAAAATAACGACTATAAGGTGTTCAGGCTAGCCCGTGTGGCCGAAACCTCCGCTGTTGCGGTCGGTCTCATCAAGTTCGGGCACCAGGGTCAAGTCAGCCTGCCAAACACGGGTAATTACCATCTGGGCTATGCGGTCTCCCCGCTCAATAATGACCGGCTCAGAGCCCAGATTAATAGCCGCCAGGCCGATTTCACCCCTATAATCTGCGTCAATTGTCCCCGGTGAATTTATTAGGCTTAAACCTTTTTTCAAAGATATTCCGCTTCGGGGACGGATTTGGGCTTCGAAACCAGGAGGCAAGGCCACGGCCAGACCGGTCGGGATCAATTTAATACGGCCCGGCTCAATTTTAACCGGCTCCTTGACCGAAGCCATCAGATCAAGACCGGAGGAATGCTGAGTCTTGTATTCAGGCAGAGGCAGGTCTTTGTCTTCTTCCGGCCGCACCCGCATGATTTGGACTTTAATTCTGGGCATTGATTTAATCAGAGTTTAAGAGAACCCTCTTGGATATCCTCACCCGGCCACGGTCCAAGGGCGGTCAGGGACAGTGAGTCTTCATTAAAATACCGGTTGGCCAATTCTACAATCTGGCTTGGGGTTACCTCATCGACGGCCGAAAGGATGCTCTCGTAAGTTACTCTCTTTTTGAAGGTAATCTCGTTTTTAGCCAGATGGATCATGAGGTTATCGATGCTGTCCAGGCTGAGAACTATTCCGCCTTTAAGATATTCCTTGGCCGATTTTACCTCAGAATCCTTCAAGTCTTCTCGCTTAATCTTCTTCAACTCCGCCACAATGAGTTCGATAGCCTCCAAGGCTCGCTCCGGCCCTACCCCGGCGTATATGCCCAAAAGACCGGCATCCGCGTAATTGGAGATAAACGAATATATCGAATAAGCCAGGCCGCGGTTTTCTCTCACCTCCTGGAACAGCCGGGAACTCATGTTCCCGCCGAGCAGGGTGTTAAGAACGGCTCCGATGTACCGTTTCTCGTCCACGGCCGTGGTGAAAGGTGTTCCCAGACAAAGGTGAACCTGTTCGAGGTCTTTATATGAAATGGCCGTGGTCTCCCTCACCTCGGGGGCGATTCTAACCAGGCTGTCCTCTGCCTCGGGCAGGGCCTCAAACAGGGGCCTGATCAGGTTCAGGAAGTTTTCATGCTCCAAATCCCCGACCGCGGCAATGACGATTTTTGATGGTAAATAGCGCCGCTTAAGATACCGGGCTAAGTCCTCACGATCAAAGCCGGCCACAGTCTCGGCCATGCCCAGAACGGACCTGCCCAACGGAGTTCCGGTCCAGAAATTCTGATTGAAGAGCACGTGGACCTGCTCGTCCGGCGTATCCTCAATCATGTTGATTTCCTGAAGGATTACCTGACGTTCCCGGTCAATGTCCTCACTCTCCAGAGTTGAGTGGAGGAAGATGTCTGTCAGCAGATCCGTCACCCGGGTTAGATGCTCCGTCATGACCCGGGCGTGAAAACACGTACATTCTTTAGAGGTAAAGGCGTTGGCCAAACCCCCTACCTGATCGAACTCTTTGGCTATATCAAGGGCGCTTCGGGTGGAAGTGCCCTTAAACAGCATGTGCTCCAAAAAGTGAGATAGCCCTGCCTCCGAGTCCTTCTCGTCCCGGGACCCAATATTTACCCAGATGCCGACAGAAACGGATTTTACATGGGGCACACTTTCAGTAACCACGCGTAACCCATTGTCAAAAATAGTCTTTTTGTACACAGATGCTTTCTCGCGTTCCCCTGATAAGGCGAGCGATTCTTTTAATTTAACCCGGATTCTTTTTCAAGACCGGCTGTCTAGGCGGACTCACCCAGTACTGCTTTGCGGGACAAGCGAATCTTGCCTTGCTTATCTATGCCTAGAACCTTTACCAGTATCTCGTCACCCTCATTTACCACATCAGTGACTTGCTTGACACGTTCATTTGCCAGCTGAGATATATGGACCAGACCGTCCGTCCCGGGCAGAATCTCGACAAAGGCCCCAAAGTCCATGATCTTGACCACTTTGCCTCGGTAGACCTGATCGACTTCCGCTCCCTGAGTAAGCTCCTTAATCCGTTTCACCGCCTCCTCGGCCATGGCCGAGTTGATGGCGTAGATAAAAACCTTACCGCTGTCATCCACGTCTATCCGGGTTTCCGTCTCAGTCTGGATGGCCCTGATGACCTTTCCTTGCGGCCCTATGAGATCCCGGATTTTATCGGGATTAATTTCCATCGTCGTGGTCTTCGGCGCGTATGGCGAAAGTTCGGCACGAGGTTCGGAGATTACTTTATCCATCTCATCCAGAATATGTATCCGGCCGTCACGGGCCTGGGTCAATGTCTGCTTAAGCATCTCCTCGGATACACCGCCCACCTTAATGTCCATCTGAATGCCGGTTACACCTTTACGGGACCCGGCCACTTTAAAATCCATATCTCCGAGATGGTCCTCATCACCTAAAATATCGGTCAGAACAACCACCTTATCGCCCTCGATTACCAGCCCCATGGCCACCCCGGCCACCGGGGTTTTGATAGGCACACCCGCGTCCATAAGGGCCAGCGTTCCGGCGCAGACCGTGGCCATGGATGAAGAGCCGTTAGATTCAAGCACCTCGGACACCAGCCGGATGGTATAGGGAAACTCTTCCTGGCTTGGGAGAACCGACTTGATGGTTCTCTCCGCCAAGGCTCCGTGCCCAATGTCCCGTCTTTTAGGCCCAGCCAGCCGCCGGGCTTCTCCCACGCAAAACGGGGGGAAATTATAATGCAGCATAAAGGATTTGGTGCTGTCCCCGATCAAGGTGTCCAGTCTTTGATCGTCGTAACTTGTACCCAGGGTGGCGACACCCAGGGCCTGCGTCTCACCCCTGGTAAACAGGGCCGATCCGTGGGCCCGGGGCAGGATTCCGATCTCGGAGGTAATGGGCCTAACATCGGTCAGGCCGCGACCATCAATTCGTTTTCCCTCTTCAATAATAAGCTTTCTAAGTATTTCACGTTCCAATTCTTCAAAGGGCAGACCGATCTTGTCGGCCACTTCCGCTTCAGGGTCTTCCTGGCTAAGTTCCTCCGCGGCCTTTTCACGCAGGAGCCGGAATTTTTCGTACCTCTCCAGTTTCGCCGGGGTACGTAGCACCTCCACCGCCTCATCCCGGTAACGGTCCTTCACCATGGTGATGAATGCCTCGTCACGTTCAACAGGCCTCGGGGTTCTTTTTTCCTTCCCAAAAGATTCCTTCAATTCCTCCTGGATATCGAGGATTGGCTGAATTTCCGTGTGACCCAGGAAGATGGCTTTCAGGAGGAGTTCTTCCTCGACTTCTTTGGCCTCTCCTTCGACCATGACCACGGCGTCTCTGCTGCCGGCCACAACGATGTTCAGGTCCGATTCCTCTATTTGAGACTGAACCGGGTTGACCACCAGTTCTCCGTCCACACGCACGACTCTCGTCCCGGCGATGGGACCCTCGAACGGGATATCC
>JAZGHI010000448.1:0-2177 GCA_036480955.1 Candidatus Adiutricales bacterium | reverse complement strand
TGATCGTCCGAACACGGCCGGTGATCGCTGGGTAGAGCCCATCACCGGCAAGCCGTATGCAGGCATATTATTGAAATACCGACACCCCACCCTTAGCCGCCGCCGTGGGCGGGCAGGCAGTGCCTGCAGCCATGTTTGACATTCGTCACCTAGATAATATGATTCCCTATTTCCAACACACCTCCTTTATCCGCCGCCGTGGGCGGGCGGGCATGGCCCGCAACAATATTTAGCCTTCTTGACCTAGATTACTGAGGTTACCAATGGTAGAGTCACTCCTGTTTGGTTGCCGTCACTGACGGCCAGGCAGTGTCTGCAGCCATGTTTGACATTCGTCGCCTAGACAGCACTGGTTCCCTATTTCCAACGTGACTCTTTTATCTCTCCCGTCATGGACGGGCGCCGTGGGCGGTCGTATAAAAGGCCTGGTAAGCCTGCGTGGTCATGTACAAATCGGCCTTGGAACTGATTTCAAACGGTGAGTGGACGTCCAGCAGAGCCGGACCGCAATCCACAATCTCCATACCGCGCTGGGCAAAGTCTTTGGCCACGGTGCCCCCGCCGCCTTCATCCACCTTACCGAGTTCGGCTGCTTGCCAGATAATATCATTTGAGGAAAATACCTGTCTCAGCCAGCCCAGATATTCAGCCGAAGCGTCAGAGGCCCCGTATTTACCGCGTGAACCGGTATATTTGTTCACGCACGGTCCGTACCCCAGGCGGGCCGCGTTTCTTTTTTCGTGCACTTCCTGATAATCCGGGTCCAGAGCGCCGGTAACGTCGGCCGAGATGGCCCTGGTCTTGATGAGTGTTTTTCGGAGTGAATGGGTAGTGGGATTCTCTCCGGATAATTCAAGCAAATCCAGGACAAAGGATTCAAAGAACTGGGACTTGGCCCCGGTAGCGCCGTCACTGCCGATCTCCTCCTTGTCCATGAACAAGGCAACACAGGTGAACTCCGGTTTTTTTACGCCGAACAGAGCTTCGAGACTCGTGTAGGCGCAGATGCGGTCGTCCTGACCGTAGCCTCCGATCAGACTTCTGTCCAGTCCCACATCCCTGGCGCATCCTGCGGGGACCGCTTCAAACTCAGCGCTCAGGAAATCCTCTTCGATCAGGCCCCATCTCTTTTTCAGCAAATCCAGTACGGCCAGCTTGAACCGTTCCTGGACATCCTCATCTCCCAGCGGTAAGGAACCAACCAGAAGGTTCAGCTTTTCGGCCGGAAATGCCTCGGAGACCTTTTTCCCGGCTTGAACCTTTCTGGAGAGGTGCGGCAGGAGGTCGGATATGGTCAGGACCGGATCGTCATTGGCTTCACCCAGAACCAGATCCAGGGAGCTGCCGTCAGCCTTGATTACCCTGCCATGCAACGCCAGGGGCCGGGAGAGCCACTGGTATTTTTTGATTCCACCGTAATAGTGTGTTTTTAAAAAGACCAGTTCAGCCTCCTCGTATAGAGGGTGCTGTTTCAAATCCAGGCGCGGGGCGTCTATATGAGAAACTATCAATCGCATACCTTCAGTTATCGGTTTTCGGCCGGGTACGGCCAGGGCCATGGTTTTGCCCATAAAGGAGGCGTATACCGGACCAAATTTCCGGCGCGCGGAGATCGGTCTGAAGCCGGCTCGCTCAGCGCGCATTTCAATTTCACTAACCGCTTCCCGTTCTGTTTTGGCCGAGTCCAGGAAGACCTTATAATCATCGGAGAGTTTATGGACAGCCTGGCGCTGGCGCGGTTTCAACTTGTCCCAGACCAGCGACGGTTTAATTTTGAGTTCCTTTTCTAATTTCTTAATCTCGGTCTTAGTCATTCCCCGTCCTTTCCTTTAAGCCTGGATTTTTGGTTGAACTATATTTAAATGTTTCTACTATTATCGTACCGGAGGCTGGATAATACCATGATATTTTAACACGGGCTCAGCGTTCGGTCCACAGTCATTGTTCAATCGGAACATTTTTAGGGGCCATACTTTTTTTTGATCTTTATGTATCAAAAAAGGCCCTTTGAGAACCGGGCCCGGATTCATCATTTTATATATGGTGGCGGTGAAGGGATTCGAACCCCTGACACTGCGGATATGAGCCGCATGCTCTAACCGACTGAGCTACACCGCCACAGGTTAGATCACGCTTCGCGTGACCGGATGATTTGGTGTTTGCCCCCGCAAACACTC
>JAZGHI010000447.1:0-2368 GCA_036480955.1 Candidatus Adiutricales bacterium | reverse complement strand
CTAAACTCGAAAGCGCCAAGGCCCAATTACAAAGGGTGATCGCTCAGGAAAAGGGCGTACGGGCCCAGATAACTGAGAGAAAAGCAGCTCTTCGCCTGGCCGAAATCAAGCTGAATTACTGCACCATAATCTCGCCCATAGACGGCGTGGTCACCTACAGGTCCGCCGATGTGGGGCAGACCGTGGCCTCCACGCTCCAGGCTCCGGTTCTCTTCCATATAGCCGAGGACCTGAAAAAAATGCAGGTTGTGATTGATGTGAGTGAAGCGGACGTGGGGAGGATAAAATCCGGGCAGGACGTCGAATTCACGGTGGACGCCTATACGGATAGAAAGTTTACGGCCGAAGTGAATCAGGTCAGATATTACGCCACCAACGTACAGAACGTGGTTACTTATAAGGTTGTGGCTGACGTCCGGAACAGGGACCTCGCCCTGCGTCCGGGTATGACCGCCAACGTAACCATTGTCGTGGCCGAGGAAAAAGACGCTTTGAAAATTCCCAACGCCGCCCTCAGATTTAGGCCGTTGGGTGAAATAAAGAAGGCCGCGGAGCAACAGCAGCAGCAGAGGCAGAGTACAAACGTTCGAGATAGTGCGCAATTCAAGAAGACCGTTGAATTTCTGAAAATGGACTCAGCACAGGTTGATAAATACGAGGTTATAGTTAAAGAGGCCGGGGCCAAACTTAAAAGCCAGTTACAGGGTGGCGGAGACGACAAGGACCGGCGGATGGCCTTTCGGACTTACATGACCACCATGGGCAAAAAACTCCAGGAGATTCTGCGCGAGGATCAGGCCAAAAAATTGAGAGGGTATTATCAAATGCTGGCGGCCAATCGAAAAAAAATGCGCAAAAATAAGGGCCGGCCAGGTAAGGTTTATGTGTTGGATGAAGACGGCCAGCCCAAGGAACTGAAACTCGTTATCGGTGTGAGTAACGATACCGAAACCCAGGTCATTTCCGGGAAACTGAAAGAGGGGGACGGGATTATCACCGGGCTCGATTTCAGTGCCATGGAAGAGGGAGGCAAGTCCGCTTCTAAAATCTTCCGAATGTTCGGCAGGAGGTAAAAGCGGATGGCCGCACCGGTAATTAAACTTCAAGGTGTCAAAAAAGACTACCCCATGGAGGGGGAAACGGTACGGGCGCTTAAAGACGTCAACATCGAAATCAATCCCGGCGAATACGTGGCCATTATGGGGCCTTCCGGGTCGGGGAAATCCACTTTGATGCACATCCTGGGCCTCCTGGACATCGTGACCGATGGGCAGTACGAGCTCGAAGGGGAAAACGTTTCCTCGATATCGCGTGACCAACGGGCCGATATAAGAAACAGGAAAATTGGATTTGTCTTCCAGACCTTCAACCTGCTGGCCCGGTCTACAGCCCTGGAGAACGTAGAGCTGCCCATGCTCTATCGCCGGCCTCAGGAAGACAACCGCCGCGAAAAAGCCATGAAAGCCCTTCAGACCATGGGGCTTGAAGACAGGGCCTTTCACCAGCCCACGCAGCTCTCCGGCGGACAGCAGCAGCGGGTGGCAATCGCTCGGGCATTGGTCAACGATCCGAAGCTTATTCTGGCCGATGAGCCTACCGGCAATCTGGATACAAAAACGGGCCAGGATATCATGAAAGTGCTTGGCTCACTTCATGAGCGGGGTATAACGGTCATAGTGGTTACCCATGATCCGGAAATCGCCCAGGCCGCCCACCGGCGGATAATGTTTCGGGACGGATTAGTAGAACGGGACGAGGTGGGATAAGATGAGAATGATCGGAACAGCCCTTCGGCTGGCCGTAAGGGCGTTATTGGCCTATAAAATAAGAAGCCTGCTGACCATGCTCGGTATCATCATCGGTATCGGCGCGGTAATCGTCATGATCAGTATCGGCCGCGGCGCAAACGCCAGCATCCAGGACTCGATAAATAAAATGGGTTCGAACATGCTGATGATCTTTTCCGGCTCCAGTAAGAAAGGCGGGGTGCGGGGAGGTTCTGGGTCCCGGCCGACATTGAAGGTTAAGGACGCGGAAGCTATCGCCAGAGAATGTCCGGCAGTGCGGGATGTTACTTATGTCATCAGCCGGAACATCCAGATCGTTTCAGGCAAAACAAACTGGGGCACCAAAGTCTACGGAACCACGCCGGAATACACCCTGGTCAGGGACTGGCCCATGAGAGAAGGGGAGTTCATAAGCGCCAGGCACCTGAGGGCCGCGTCCAGTGTGGTTGTTCTGGGTGCGTCTGTCGCCGAGAATCTTTTCGAGCAGGGTGAGGAGATTATAGGCCAGAAAATCCGTATTAATAATTTTCCGTTTCGAATTATCGGGATTACGAACAAAAAAGGCTCCACCAGTTATGGCA
>JAZGHI010000446.1:0-2188 GCA_036480955.1 Candidatus Adiutricales bacterium | reverse complement strand
AGTTCGATGGCCCCGGTATACTCGGGAGAGTCTTCCATCGGTTCAGTACCGTCCAGCGTATAAAAAATCCGCACCTCAAGGGTAACAGAGCTTATAGATAATGTCTGCGCCCTTTTGTATATTCCGGGTGAAAGAGAAAACACAGGCTGTAATACAGTACCTGTGATTTGTAACTCAATTTCAACCTCATCGCTCGGTTCCCAATCCGTAAGAAAAGAACGGGCTTTAATAACGGTGCTCGTGTCTACCTTTATGGGGCCGGAATATCGAATAGAACCCTCTGATGGATAATGACCGTCAGTGGTATAGTATATACTGGCTTCAGGATTAACACAGGTTATGGTTACCTGTTGAGGCGTGATGTATTTCCCGGCTTTCACTGAAAATTTGGGCGTATCAATTTTACCGGTGATCTTATAATTCGCGGCCCTTATCGTGCTTGGAGCCCAGCCGTCTTTGAATGCTCTGGCAGTGATCGCAACTGTTTTTTTTATCTTCAGCGGTCTGGAGTAAAGGGAAGAATCCAAAGTGGGCGGTGTGCCGTCGACTGTGTAATGGATCTGAGCATCCGAGGTCGGGCAGGACATTTCTAATCTTTGTTCTGTTGTAAATATCCCCGAAATGAGAGAGAAAACCGGGGGCCTCACCTTACCGGTGATCTCGTAAATCCCTGTGACCACTTCACTGGATGTCCACCCCTTCTTAAAGGCCCGAGCGGAAAGGACCGTGGACTTTGAAATCTCAATCGGCTCAATGTACCTGGCCATAGTTTTGGTAGGTTCGTTTTTATCGGTGGTAAAATGAATCTCCGCGCCTGGGGTCGGGCAGAAAATATTGACCAATAGGGGCTCTGAGTAGGCTCCAGGCTCAACATAAAATGTCGGATCGGCCACCTTTCCGGTAATGTCATAAATCGCCTTCTCGATCTTACTCGGCACCCAGCCTTTTTTAAATGCCTGGGCGAGAATCGTGACCGATTTGGTAACTGCCATCGGAAATTTATATGAGGGTGAGTTCTGAGACGGTTCGCTTCCATCACTGGTGAAATGAATATCAGCATCCAGAGTTCCACAGGAAATCTCCAGAGTCTGGGCCGAAGCATAACGCCCCGATTTAAGGGAGAAGGACAGCGGTCCCACATTTTGTACAATCTCAAAGGTTTCAACAGCCAATAGACTCTGTTTCCAGCCAGGTTTGAAAGCCCGAGCCGTAATACTGGTCGTCTCAAATAATTCTATTGGTTCTGAGTAACTCCTGGATCTTGTAGTTGGTTCACTTCCGTCTCTTGTAAAATAAATTTCAGCGTCTGGGGTATCACAGGTTATGGATATCCTTTGCCCCGAATTGTATTTACCCGAAGCAGGTGATATCAAGGGAAGAGCTACTTTTTCGGCCCCATCATCTAAGAAATGCTTTTCATCGGAACGTTGGCCATGCTCATCCGTATCTTCCAGCAGCTTCTCATGCCCCAGTTCGCTCAAATCCAGGCTGTCTGATGGATCCTCAGATTCTTTTTCCGGATCCCATTCAGTAATCGGTCCCAGATATTCCTCCAGATTTCTTAAATCGACCGTGGGGAGATCCTGGACGCTATCGTTCGCTTCATGCTCTTTTGACGAATGCTGGCCGGGGAAAGGGGCCTGATTTTCTATAGAGCCTTTTTTGAGCTTTTCAGATCTTTTTATTTCGAAGACAGTACCGCAAGCCTGACATTTAATGCTGGCTGTTGAATTCTGGATTTTTTCCGAGTCCAGACGGTATTTCTTACCACAGTTTGTACATTTTATTATCAAGGCAAGTCTCTCCTGGTTGAATGTCTCCTACTGGCGAGTTATAAATAGCGAACACCCCTTGCGCTAAAACCAGTCAAATAAACCAAGTGATACGAGAATCATCAATCTACCAACTATTTGACCTATTACAGTGTTTCAAATCCAGGCTCGCGAAATTTCTCAACGTCCGCTGAATATTTTGAAACAGAGAAAAACCACGGATGCAGCTCACTAGGCTTTAAAACTAGATGGCAGCCCTACCAAGCATTTTATAAGTAGTTGAATTTAATTGTTATTTAATTTTTCCCTTGGACTCCTCATTCAAGAGTTCAAATATTTTTGGGTTGGTCGTTAAGAGAGTAATTTTTTCAATGAGGGTTCTCATTCGGAGGGCCATACCCTCAAGAAAAACTTTA
>JAZGHI010000445.1:0-2767 GCA_036480955.1 Candidatus Adiutricales bacterium | reverse complement strand
GTGCGTAAAAATATGAATAATACTAAGCGGTTAAAGCCTGGTTCTTCATTAAAACAGGCTGTTAACCGGCTCGGAAAAATACGTGTATCGCGCGTATCGCGGGAAATAAAGGAAATGTTCTGCATTTGGCGGCACCAAACCGGCACCCTGAAGAGACGGCTTTGGGTACGGCGTTCGGGTTCATGCGTAAAAAGGCGAATAACGGCCGGGCCTTGAGGGAGCGGAAACAGGATCATAATACCTCTTATTTCAAGGGCAAAATAGAATAGCAGACTCAACGAGGTTAAGATATTCAGGGCGATTTAAACGTAGGGGCGACCGGCCGGTCGCCCCTACACGGGAGCCGCAACGGAGTTGAGAAATTCAGGGTGACTGAAACCTTCAAGTTCATGACATTTATTCTATAATTATAACTAGTTATTGGTGGTGACACATCCTATTTGAAACATTATAATACGGTAGGCCGGAAGCGCCGGTTGGTTCCATTTTTAAATAAGAATTTTTTCACATTTTGATCTTGTTTTTTACTTAATTTTTGTATATATGTTAAGCCCGTGTTGAATCTCTTCAGGTTTTCGCCGGGAAAGAGGCCGTTAATAAAATCGAGGTTTAATGTATTTTTTGTACGCAATTCTGTGGCCAACTGAGACCATTAGTTGTGATAAGTAGTTGGAAAATATAAATAAATTTGGTGTTCAGACACCTTGAGCCTCATACTGCTTCTGGGTACGAGTTTTAACGCCACTCTGGGAAGCCGCAGAATTTTCTCAGGCCGCTCTTTTCCCACCATGATGTGTGTTAAGTAGTGTCTGTCCGGAAATGAGGTAATTTTTTACCGAAGGTAAAGAAATGCCCGTATTTTTTTCAAGATCGAGGCGGACGAAAAAAATTACCGCAGGCATATATTTGATATTCCGAGATAATTTTTTACCGCAGGTAAATAAATGTCCGTAATTTTTTTCGTCCAACAAAGAGATTGGGGAAAATAACCATTTCCGGACGGGCACTAAGCAAGCTCAACAACACCTGCTGACAGGTGTTTGAAGAGCGATTTTTGTGTGAGTAATCCCTATGAATAAATATAAAACCATAAAAGGAAATAAGAATGACCGAAAGCAAGTCTAACCATGTGTCCGGTTCAGTTATGGTCGTGGGCAGCGGTATTACGGGTATGCAATCCGCTCTCGATCTGGCTGATTCCGGGTTCTACGTTTATCTTGTCGAGAAATGGCCGTACATTGGCGGGTTGATGTCCCAATTGGACAAGACGTTCCCCACCAATGACTGTGCCATGTGAATTATCTCACCGAAACTGGTCGAGGTCGGCCGGCACATCAATATCGAGTTAATAACCCTGGCTGAAGTGAGAGAAGTCTCAGGCCAAGAGGGTGATTTCACGGTCAAAGTAGATCAGGAATCCCGTTTCATCGATCTGGATAAATGTACCGGATGCGGAGACTGCGCTACGGTCTGTCCCGTGGAAGTGATAAATCCGTTCAACGAGGAATTGGACAATCGTAAGGCCGCATACAAGCATTTCGCTCAAGCCTCTCCCGGCGCCTACACTATCAATAAAAAAGACACATCTCCCTGTACCGTAACCTGCCCGGCAAACGTGAACGCTCATGGATACGTGGCCTTGACCGGACAGGGGCGATTTAAAGAGGCCATGGAAATCATAATGGACGTCCTTCCCCTTCCGGGGACCTTGGGCCGGGTCTGTCCCCATCCCTGCGAATCCAACTGCCGCCGCTGTGAGGTGGAGGAGTCTATCGCCATCAGGGACCTTAAACGTCTGGCCGCTGATGAGGCCGACATATTGGACGTGGAAATAGAGTGTGAAGATGAGAGGGAAGAAAAAGTAGCCATTATCGGGGCCGGTCCGGCTGGTCTGTCAGCGAGCTATCAATTGGCTAAAAAGGGCTATAAATCAACTATTTTCGAGGCCCTTCCCGTTCCGGGCGGCATGCTTCGCGTTGGTGTTCCCGATTTCAGGCTGCCGTCGACCGTTCTGGACCGTGAGATCGAGGCCATCACCCGGTTGGGAGTGGAAATTAAATACAATTCGCCTCTCGGACCGGACCTAAGCCTGGACGATCTGTTCAGTCAGGGTTATAAGGCGGTTTACCTGGCCATGGGCGCCCACAAAGGCATGGACCTGGGCATCCCCGGTGAAGAGGCCGCGGGTGTTGTCCAGGGAGTCAGGATACTGAAGGATACCAATCTGGGCCAGCCGCCGGAAATGGGTCAAAAAGTGGCCGTAATCGGCGGCGGCAATGTGGCCATGGACGTTTGCCGTACCATCCGCCGGTTGGGCGTTGATGACGTGACCGTGGTCTACCGCCGTACACGAGATGAAATGCCGGCTTGGGAAGAGGAAATCGAAGCCGCCGTGGAAGAAGGGGTCAATTTTACATATCTGGCCGCGCCTCAGCAGATTCTAGTCGAGGACGGCAAGGTCAAGGGTCTGAGATGCATCAGGATGGAACTGGGCGAACAGGACACAAGCGGTCGCCGGAGACCGGTTCCCATTCCAGGCTCCGAGTTCGACCTCGAAGTGGATATGATTGTCCCGGCCGTTGGTCAGGTTCCGGCCCTCGAAGCCATTTCCGAACAGGAAGGCATTGAAATTAACCGATTTGGGACCATTGAGGCCGACCCGATTTCCTATGAAACCTCCCGGCCCGGAGTTTTTGCCGGTGGAGACATGCAGACCGGTCCCTGGGTGGCTATCGGAGCCGTGGCCGCGGGTAACGAGGCGGCTGTA
>JAZGHI010000444.1:0-8873 GCA_036480955.1 Candidatus Adiutricales bacterium | reverse complement strand
GGCGTATGGTCGATTTTCTGGATGATGAGATCCCGGCCGTTGAAGGTTGTCCCATAAACGATAATCCGTTTGAGGTTATTTGTGTGGACTGCAAAAACAAGCTGGCTGAAATGGGCGACGATCTTCCTATTACCTATATCCCGCGGGACAGGCGGCTTGTTGAAAAGCTGGCCACTTCGGATGTCAGTACGGCCGACCTCATAGGTGAGGTGGACCCCATCAAGATCGCTTCAGGCAAAACCCTGGAGGACGAATCGGCCATACACTTCGGTCTGGTCCCGCGAGCCCATCGGGGAATTTTCGCCATTAACGAATTGCCTGACCTGGCCGAGAAGATCCAGGTGGCCTTTTTCAACGTCATGGAGGAGAACGATTTTCAGATAAAAGGTTTTCCGGTACGCCTTCCCCTGGACATCCTGATAATCGCCAGCGCCAATCCGGAAGACTATACGAGCCGCGGCCGGATCATTACGCCGCTCAAGGATAGGTTTGACGTACAGGTCAGGACCCATTATCCCAAGAACAGACCTCTGGAAATAGAGATCATGGAGCAGGAAACCAGGGATATGTCCTTTGGTGAGATCAAAGTCGATGTTCCGGATTTCATCAAAGGCATCCTGGCTGAAATAACTTTTCAGGCCAGGTCCAGTCCTGAGGTCAGCCAGCATTCCGGTGTAAGCTGCCGCGCTTCGATCAGGAGCCATGAATCCATAATGGGCAGCGCTCTGAGAAGGTGTATCGAGTTCGGCGAATCAAAGGCGGTGCCGCGCATTACCGATCTGGAGTCGGCCTTCCCGGCCATAGTGGGGAAGCTGGAACTGGAGTACGAAGCCACCGGGAATGAGAACGAGTTGGTTGAAGACCTGGCCCGGCGTGCGGTGAAAATCGTTTTCGATGAACACTTTAATCTGGAAGATCTGGCTTCAATTGTCGAGTCCTTTGACAACGGGATGGGAGCGGAAGTCTCTCAACTTTTCCCCTCAGAGGATTATATGGACGGCTTGAGGGTTATCCCGGGAATGAAAGCGGCGGTTGAAACTCTGGTCAATCCGGACAGTCCGCCTGAAGCCTCGGCGGCGATTGAATTCATACTTGAAGGCCTGCATTTATCCAATAAATTGAACCGTGAAATTTCCGACAAACGGAGAGTTTATAAATGAAGTCTTTTGCCTACACATATTGGGACGGGTCTCAGTTACCCTTTACGCTGAAGCGGAAGGAGATAATTGAAAAATTCATGGAAAATATCATGCAGGGCATGAGTCCCAATATGTCCATGGCCCAGATGCTCTGGGATGGTTTTCCCTTGTCCGGGATGGATTTCCGGGTTATGGGCCTGGAAGAGATGCTTCAGGAAATACAGGATCAGAAAAAAGAGCTTTATGATCAATACAACCTGGAGAAGGCTTTTGACAGACCGATCGAGGAGATCAAAAAACTTCTTTCCGATGAAGCCCAGATGAGAGAGGCCAGCGGCCAGGAGGGATCACCGCAGTATAATGAACTTCCTCCCGGTTTGCTGGAAAAGCTGAAAAGGCTTAAGGATTTTTCGTTTACAAACCAATCCAGCCAGGAAACTCTGGACAACTGGCAAGAACGCCAGGAGGATATCTCAGACCTTTACGAGTTTTACAGTCAGCATGCCCACAAGTTCCAGGGAGAGGAATCTCTGGATTTTGACCAGGCCGTCGAGCTGATGCGGCAATTTCAGGCCCTGGAACAACTCCAGCAGCAAATCCTTAATGGCGAGTTTCAGGCCATTGATCCTGAGCAGCTCAGGGAGATGCTGGGTGAGGAAGCCTCCAGGTCCTTTGCTATCCTGCTTCAGCTTCCGCAGATGATCACTGAGGAAGGCGTCGTAAAATTCGACAAGCAGGGCTTTGATCTGACTCCCCGGGGTATACGGGCCCTGGGAGAGCTGGCTTTCGGAAAGCTGTATTTTCAGGCCAAAAAAGACAAACAGGGCGATTATCTGGGTGACGCGCCAGAATCAGGGGAAATTGAACCGGATTCCTCACGGCCTTATCGCTACGGCGACCGGCTGGACCTTGATATTACCAAAACCATCCTGAACGCGGTTAAGAGACCGCCTGATGAGGATGGAACCCTGCGGCTCCAGCCGGAAGATTTTCAGGTGCGCGAACGGGAGCGGCACATTACCACCACGACCGTAATGCTGCTCGATCTTTCCTGGTCCATGGCCAGAGACGGACGATTCGAATCGGCCAAAAAGGTGGCCCTGGCGCTGGACCATTATGTAAGGACCAAATTTCCGAAGGATAAATTTTATATCGTAGGTTTTTCCACCGAGGCCAGGCAGATCAAGGGCAAGGAACTGGCCCTCTCGGTCTGGGACTGGGGACAGGCCTATACCAATCTGCAAGGCGCTCTCCGGCTGGCCACCCAACTGGTGCAAAGAAGCGGGGCCAGAAATAACCGGGTGATAGTAATTACCGATGGGCAGCCAACCGCTTACTATGAAGGCGACCACCTGCACGTCGAGTTGCCGAACAGTATGTTTGGCGTCAGTCCGAACGCGTGCAAGGCAACATTGTCCGAAGTCAGAAAAGTCACCGCCCAGGGATTGAATATCGACACGTTCATGCTGTCCGATAATCCGGTGCTGGTGGAATTTATCCGCCAGATATCAAAGATCAACGGGGGCAGGGCGGTAGTCTGTATCCCTGGTAAAGTCGGCGAACTGGTCATGGTGGAAGAAATCAAACGGAGAGAAAGAAGAAAATAGGGCATCCAGGCCAAACCGGAAGGTCCAATTCTAGCTCTTATCTCCTGTCTCTATCACCATATTCTAAAACCTACTCCATTAACAGTATGCTTAAGCCTGAATCGTTTTTCCAATTGGATGGTCTGGAGTATGAAGACCTCTTCACTGGTATTGATCTGGTCTGGGAGGCCCTTCCAAGGATTAAAGACTATATCCGGAAGGACCTTAAATCTTCTGTAAGCGAAATCCGCCTTAAGGGTGATGTGCTCAGCCAGACCCATGTCTTATGGGAAGATCGTATCTTGACCGACGGTCTCGAGTTTAAACACGGCGACGCCACCAAAGGTGAATTCGAGGTTTATCACCAGGGTAAAAAACTTGACGGCGCCACGGTCATCTATGCCGGAACGGCCTTGTTGGACGATGAAATTCAGATCGGAAAAGGAGTGGTAATAGAGCCAGGGGCCTTGATTAAGGGGCCAACGAGAATCGGCGATATGACCGAAGTGCGCCAGGGAGCGTATCTCCGGGGTTCATGCCTTATCGGCCGGGCCTGTGTGGTCGGACATACCACGGAGATTAAAAACGCGGTCATGCTGGATGAGTCCAAAGCTGGCCATTTCGCCTACATAGGTGACAGCATACTCGGCCGGGATTCCAACCTCGGCGCCGGAACCAAACTGGCCAACCTAAAGATTACCAGCGGTCCGATCAAAATTAAAGTTCAAGATGAAATATTGGAGATAAATCTCCGTAAATTCGGAGCAATTTTAGGTGATGAAACCCAGACAGGCTGCAATTCGGTAACCAGCCCCGGTACGGTAATGGGCCCCAAATGCCTGGTAACTCCCACCGCGACGGTCCCTCAGGGCTATCATCCGCGCCGCACCGTTATCCGGGCCTGATTTCAGTCTTCTCCGAAAACTTCCTCCCTCTCCTTGAGCACATCCCGAAGCACTTTGAGAGCGGTATTGACAACCGGGAAGCCGCCGTATGTGCCCACTTGAAATATCACTTCAGCTATTTCCTCCGAAGTGCAGCCTACGTTCAATCCGGCCCAGATGTGAGACCGCAGTTCATCAGTTCTCTCCAGAACCGTGAGCGCGGCCACGGCCGCCAACTGCCGGGTCGTGTGCGGAATCTTTTCCCGGGCATACAGCCGGCCGGTATAATGCATGGAGATTTCTTTGGCTAAATCCTTGTCAAAAAAGCGCCACAGATCATAGGCGCTCTCACCCGGCTGGCCGTTAAAGTATTTTTCCGCGGTTTTCCGGGTTTTTTCCTTTAAATCATCCAGGTAATCACTCACCTGATTCTCCTCTCATGACGAAGCCATTCCTTGGCATGTCTTAAATTTACTTTTTGAGCAAAGCCTTAAAAAAATTGCAACAAAATCATATCACAATCGATATGGATCAGGAAAGGGCAGGGTGGTGTTTTCCCTTGAAAGGCTTAAGCGGTTCTGTTACATGAATTAAGCTGTTTAGAATTGATAAAAAGAGAGGAATTGAAATGATAAAAGTTGAAAAACTGGATGAATTGAATCCTGATCGAAGGAAGAAGATATTAACCAGATCCATGGAGGATGTCTCCTCTGTTTTCATGGAAGTACGTGAAATTATTAATAATATCAAAAAAAATGGCGATAAGGTCGCGATTGAGCATTACCGGAAGTACAAAGAAGGCCTCGCATCGGAAGATCTGAAGGCTGTACCCCGGGAGTTCGAGGAGGCATATTCACGGGTTAAACCGGAAGTGGTCGAAGCGTTAAAATTCGCGGCCCGGAATATAAGAAAATTCCATCAGGCCCAACTTGAAAGAGAAATGTGGTCAATTGAGATTGCTCCTGGGATTATTGCCGGCCGAGTGACCCGTCCGCTTGATATAATCGGGGCTTATGTCCCAGGCCGCAGGGCCGCTTATCCCTCCAGCGTTCTGATGAATATCATACCGGCTCAGGTGGCGGGCGTTCCGAGAATCGTGGTTACGACCCCTCCGAACGAAGGAATGGTGGTTGTGCCCGAGGTTCTGGTGGCCGCGGATATAGCCGGGGCTGAAGCCGTGTATAAAATAGGCGGGCCTTGGGCTGTCGGTTCTTTGGCGGCCGGGACCGACACCATACCTAAAGTAGACAAGATAGTCGGTCCGGGGAACCGTTGGGTGACCGCGGCCAAAATGGTTGTTTTCGGGCAGGTTGATATCGATTCACCGGCCGGCCCCAGCGAGGCTCTCATTCTGGCCGATGACGTGGCCGACCCGGAACTGCTGGCCTATGATTTCTTTTCCCAGCTCGAACATGATCCCGACTCGGCTGCCGTGTTGGTTACGCCGTCTCCCAGGATCGCCGAAAAGGCTGTTAAGGCCATTAATGAAGGCCTGGCCTCGATTCCCCGCCGTGAAATAATCGAGGTGGGCCTTGAAAACAACTCCGCCGTGATTCTCACCGAAACCCTGGAGCAGGCCCTTGACTTTACAAACGAATACGCCGCCGAACATCTGGAGATAATTACCGAGGATCCCTGGGTAATTCTACCTCGGATCAAACACGCGGGCTCGATATTCATGGGACACTGGGCCCCGGTCCCGGCGGGGGATTATTGTTCGGGCACAAACCACGTCCTGCCCACAGGCCAGTGCGCCCGAATGTTTTCCGGACTTTCCGTCGATGATTTTATAAAAAAGCCCACTTACCAGTATCTGACCAAAGAGGGCCTTGAGTATTTGAAAGAGGCCATCATCACTCTGGCCGAGGCTGAAGGTCTGCCGGTTCACGCCGAGACCATTCGGCAACGGTTCAAGTAATTCGATTTTAATGGGTAACTAGTTCCGCGTAGGGAATCAGGGTTAGACTCAGCCTCTATTTTACAAACCAAAGTTTACATAATATATCTTATCGGTCTTTTAGGCGGGAAAATAATGGGCCCGGTTCTACGGGCCCCTTCCAGAAATTATAAATCCCGCTCCGTCTTAACCCGGTTTCTGCCTTTTTCTTTGGCCAGATAAAGCGACTCGTCTGCCCGTTTAAATATATCCGCTGGTTTGTCCTTCTGTCTAACCGAGGCCACACCCATACTCAGAGTTATTCTGGCCACGATATCACTGTCCCGGAAGAGCTTGAATTCCACTTCCCCGATTCCTTTTCTAATTTTTTCAGCTACTTCCCCGGCGACCTTCAAATCGGCTTCAGGCAGAACGATTACGAACTCATCACCTCCATAACGGGCCAGGAAATCGCCCTCGCGTACATTTTCTTTTCCCAGCCTGGCCACGTGAGCTAAAATCTTATCCCCGGCGCGATGGCCGTAATTATTGTTGAACGTTCTGAAGAGGTCTACGTCGAAGACAATAATTGAAAATCCGGCCAACTCCCCTTTCTGATAATCTTCGACCGCTTTCTTGATCTGCGCGTCATACCCCCTGCGGTTGTACACACCGGTCAGCCCATCGTGAAGCGAGGCTTTTTTGAATTTTTCCATCTCCTGAAGCATGGTTTTGCTCTGGCGGGAAAACTCTTCATACCGTTTATGTACCGAGGTAAGTCTTCTTTTGGTGGCTCCTCTTTCACTCTCTGCTTCTAGAATACGGGCCTGATCCTGGGCCCGTTTTTCGCGGAAGCGGTGCCGGATCATAGAAATTCTGTCTAGGACGGTGTTGCGGATCTGATCGAAGTTTATGCCGTCGGTCTTAAATGACTTCTCGATTTCCCCCATGTCTTCAGAGACTCTTTTTTCGAAATCTGATTCAAACGTCTCGAAGCGTTCCCGGCTCAGGTCCATGGTCCTGAACAGGTCCTTTTCCGTCTCTTCCAGGTGCACCATGATCTCCTGGGATAATCGAAAAAGCTTCTGTCTTTCCTGCCTGACCACCTCTTTAAGCTGGAAGATCAAGTCAACAATTTCTTGTACATACGGCTCAAAATTATCAAAGGTGAACTCCTTGGATATTTTTCTGCCCAGAATGCGGGTTTGTTCCTGGAGTCGAGGCTCCTCGTAACTGGTGATTGTGTCGATTACAGCGTTTAATATGTCGCGGACGTTCTCCTCAAAATCCTCGGCCAACGGGGATTCGAAGGCTTCTTGAAGCGCTTCAGGGGAAACAGCCCCGGTATCCAGTTTCAGAAGGAAATTCTTCAGTTCCTGAGTAACGGCGGTTACCCTGGAAGGCACGGCCCTTAGCTTCAGTGTTTCCTTAACGTTTTCCAATTCTTGGTTCAAAGCCGGCTCATCATGGTTTTCAGCCAGTGAGGCTAAGGTACGGGCAAGCCGTTTCAGGGCTTCCTCAATATCCTGCGCCTGAAGCTCGGCCAGTTTCAGATCTTCAACCACTTGTTCATATTTTTCGGATAATTTCTTAAATTCTCGATCTTTTTCGGCAATATCCGGACTTATCTCCGTCTCTTCCGCAACCATTTGCTGCAGGAGGCTCATTACATTCGGCCTCTCGAGCAGGCTTTCAGATAAGGCACCGGCGTCTAACGGTTTTCGTTTTTGCAGTATCGAGCCAAGAGCCGCAATTATCTCTTCGGCCAGAAAACGAACTCCTTTGGCGGTCTCATCGGCCATTTCAAGTCCCTTTCCGGGTTTCTAGCATATTTATAAAAACCGTATAATGAAACCGGTTCGATTATAATCTGGTAAGCTGGGTGCGGACGTCCACCAGAACATCTTCGAGCTGATCCGGGTACTTCCGGCTGAGCGACTCGACAGTTGTCTGGACCCGTTGGAATAATTCCGGGCGTTCCATATCGGTCACTCCGTTGTAGAGTCCCATCATTCGCCCGATCCGGTAGTGAAGACGTTGTTCCCGGTCGAGTTCCAGGTAACGGTCGATGGCGTCAAGCATATATTGCTTGTCTTGAGGCAGCCGGCCTTCCACGTCCTGTAACAGGTTCCCGATGTGATCGCTGGCCAGATAGGTGGTGATTCCATCCAATGTCTCGATAAACAGCCGAATTTCCTCGATAGTTTCATCATCCGACCGAAGCTGGAAATCGCCCGATTCAACTTTTCGGGCGAGCGGGAGTTTCTCGCTGACATGCAGGGTTCTCAGCCGGATGAAATGGGCGTTTATCTCGTTCAGGACTTTGGCTGTCTCGATGGCATGCTCTTTCCACAAGGCCTTGCCGCCGAGGCCGGGCATATAATATTCGGAAAGCTCCATGCCCGCGTCAATTATTTTCCGGCCTCCTTCAATGTGGCCTTTGCCGGTTACTCCCTTTTTCATCAGTTTGAGCACGGCGTCGCTACCGCTCTCAAGTCCCACATGAACCCGGTCCAGACCGGCCTCTCTTATTCTTTTGAGGTCGTCCAGTTCTTTTCTGGCAATTGTCCGGGAGCGCGAGTATGTGGTTATCCGGCTGATATCAGGAATATTCTTGTTGAGGTAATTGAGCATCTCCACGAGGGCCTCGGCCTTAAGAATGAGATTATTCGCGTCCTGCAGGAATACGGCCCGGGTGCCATGGTAAAGCCAGGCGACCACGTTAAGGTAACTCTGGTCACGTTCCTGATCGAAAAAGGTCTGGGCAACTTTCCCGGCGACCTGTCCGGATGCGCCCATTTTCCATGATAATACTTTGACTTCATTAATGATTTCGACAATGGTGTCTATATCGGCCTTAACTTCATCAGGGCTGCGGCGTTCAAATTTTTGTCCACCATAGGTCGAACAGAACTCACACTGGTCCCAACTGCAATTGCGCGTCACGCGGAGCAGGAGGCTTCTGGCTTCACTTGGCGGTCGAATGGGGCCTTGCTCAAAAAAAAGATTCGGCATTCAAATTCCTACTGATCCTGAGGTTCTTTATCATCATCCGGGAAAGGGGGAGGAATTATGGGGAATTTAAAGAAGGAAATCCCCTCTTCCTCCAGCGTTTTTTCTTCCTGTTCCGTACTGACCCCCCGGATGTTCCGGCTCTCAGTTACTTTGTAATGAATTTTCAGAGCCTCTCTGGCGAAATCAGTTCCAACGTCTTCAAAATTATCTTCGATGAATCGGTAGACTTCCTCCTGAGTTATTTGGGGCGGTGATGGCTCCCGACGGCGATAGCGTGAAATACCGACTGTCGAAAGGGCCGTATCGATCTCCGTGGAACGGCAGACCGGGCATGAGACCAGGCCTTTGGCGTTCTGTGTCTCATACGCCTTCG